>JBFKGW010000018.1:0-13249 GCA_041633145.1 Alphaproteobacteria bacterium | reverse complement strand
GCGCCGGCATGATAGCCGCCAATATCATGCACTTCGCCCGCGTCTTACGCGCCGCCGGCCTGCCGGTCGGTCCCGGCAAGGTGCTCGATGCGCTGCGCGCGGTCGAGGCGGTCGGCCTCGGCAACCGCGAGGACTTCTACTGGACCCTGCACGCGGTGTTCGTCAATCGGCGCGACCAGCGCGAGATTTTCGATCAGGCGTTTCATATCTTCTGGCGCAACCCGCAACTGCTCGAGCGCATGAGCGCGCTGGTCCTGCCCTCCTTCGTCGATCCGACAAAGGAGGCGGAGGCCGAGGAGATCAACCGGCGCCTGGCCGAAGCGCTCCAGAGCGAACAGCCCGACGCCGGCGAAGACGGCGGCGGCGAAGAAGAGGAACCCGAGGTCACGGTCGACGCGGTGATGACCTGGTCGGCGCGCGAAGTCCTGCAGGAGATGGATTTCGAAAAAATGTCGGGCGAAGAACTCGATCAGGCCAAACGGGCGATCGCGCGCATGCGCCTGCCGATCATGGCGGTGCCGACGCGCCGGTTCCGCCGCAATCCGGCGGGATACCGCATCGATATGCGCGCCACGCTGCGCTCGGCGCTGCGCTCGGGCGGCGCGTCGATCCCGCTGCAGTATCGCAAGCGGCGGCGGCGCCATCCGCCGTTGGTCGTCATCTGCGACATCTCCGGCTCGATGAGCCGCTATTCGCGCATGATCCTGCATTTCCTGCACGCGCTGACCAACGACCGCGACCGCGTCCACACCTTCCTGTTCGGCACCCGGCTGACCAACGTCACCCGCTTTCTGCGCTACAAGGATGTCGACGAGGCGCTCGACAAGGTCGCCGAGGCGGTCGACGATTGGTCGGGCGGCACCCGCATCGGCCACTGCCTGCACGACTTCAACGTCCACTGGTCGCGCCGTGTGCTGTCCCAGGGCGCAGTGGTGCTGCTGATCACCGACGGTCTCGACCGCGACGCCGCGGAAGGCCTGCAAGACGAAATCGAGCGGCTGCACAAGTCGTGCCGGCGCTTGATCTGGCTGAACCCGCTCTTACGTTATGACCGCTATGAGCCTAAGTCGCTGGGCGCGCGGGCGCTCCTGCCCCACGTCGACGATTTTCGCTCGGTGCACAATTTGCAGAGCCTGCAACAACTCGCCGACGCGCTCAGCCGCCCGTCCACCAACGACGCCAACCTTCGCCACATGCTGGAGGCCGCCGCATGACCGATCCGACCCCAACCCCGATTTCTTTCGACCACGACGACGTGCTCGAACGCGCCGCCGAATGGCGCCGCCAGGGCAAGGACGTCGCCATCGCCACGGTGGTCAGCACCTGGGGCTCGTCGCCCCGCCCGGTCGGCAGCCAGCTCGCCGTCGACGGCGACGGCAACATGATCGGCTCGGTCTCCGGCGGCTGCATCGAGGGCGCGGTGGTGCACGACGCCAAGGAAGTGATGCAAGACGGCAAGCCGCGCCTGCTCGATTTCGGCGTCAGCGACGAGATGGCCTGGGAAGTCGGCCTCGCCTGCGGCGGCAAGGTCGAGGTCTACGTCGAGCGGCTCGACTAGGCGAGCCATGCAGCAAGCTATCCTTGACGCGCTGTTGAGCGCGCGGGCGCAGAAGCGGCCCGTGGCGCTGGTGTCCGAATTGGCGAGCGGCGCCCAGGCGCTGGTCTATGAAGACGAAGTTGGCGGCGCGCTCGAGCTCGCCGACGATGTCGTCGAGACCGCCCGGCGGGCACTCATCGACGACCGCAGCCAGCGCGCCGGCGAGCTGTTCATCCAGGTGTTCAATCCGCCGAAACGGCTGATCATCGTCGGCGCCGTCCACATCGCCCAGCCGCTGGTCGAAATGGCCAAGACCGCCGGCTTTGCGGTGGTCATCGTCGATCCGCGCGGCGCCTTCGCCACCCGCGACCGCTTCCCCGGCGTCGAGCTCAGCGAAGACTGGCCCGACGACGCGCTCACCGCGCTCGCCATCGACAACCGCACCGCCGTGGTCACCCTGACCCACGATCCCAAGCTCGACGACCCGGCGCTCGAGGTCGCGCTGCGTTCGAACGCGTTCTATATCGGCTCGCTGGGCAGCAAGAAGACCCACGCCGGCCGGGTCGCGCGGCTCACCGAAGCGGGGCTCAGCGAAGCCGAAATCGGCCGCATTCACGCGCCGATCGGCCTTGCTATCGGCGCCAAGAGCCCGGCCGAGATCGCCATTTCGATCATGGCGCAGATCACCGAGGTGCTGCACCGGGGGTGATCGCCTTAAACGTGCCCGAAAATCCACCGCTCGATGGTGACGTGGCCGTACACGCCGGCGCGGTTGAACGGCTCGTCGGCCCAAATCGCCTCGGCTTCGGCGCGGTCGGCGACGTCGAGCAGGCAGGCGCTGCCGACGACCCTCTCGCCGTCGTCGGTCATGAGCGGCCCGCGGGCGATCACCATGCCGGCGCGCGCCTCCAGATAGTCCCGGTGGGCCTGGCGCAGCGGCGCCCGCAAGGCCGCGCTGTCGGCCACGTCGTCGCAATGGACGATGAACTGAAGCGTCCCCTCCTGGCGCGGATAGGTGAGCTGGCGATGGCTCAGCGCCGGCTCCCAGCGCTGGATGTTGATGCTCTCGAAGATGCCCTTCGTGGTGTAGGGATCGGCTTCGATATAGGCTTGCGCCGCGGCGCGGTCGGGAAACTCGATGAAGCGCAGGCTGCCGATCGCCGAGCTGCCGTCATCGGTGAAAAGCGGCCCGGAAAACCAAGTATTTTCGCGGTATTTGTCGAGATGGGCCTTGTGCGCCGGGATGGTCGCGGTACGCAATTCGTCGGTGCCCGGCTTCGAGCGGCATTTGATCATCCAATGCATCGTATTCCCTTACCCTGTGGCCGACTTTTGCCCAAGCCTGTGGCCGTCGGGCATGATACCCTTAAACGTCCTGACAGCCGAGTACCGTCCCTGCCATGAAATTCGGCCCCGTTCCCGTTGCCAGCGCCGCCGGCGCTATCCTCGCGCACAGCCAGACCATTGGCGGCCAGCGCTACCGTAAAGGCCGCGTGCTGACCGGCGACGATGTCGCCGCCATCGCTGCGGCCGGCGTCGGCGAGCTGACCGTGGTGCAGATCGAGCCCGGCGACATCGGCGAAAACGAGGCGGCCCGGCGGCTCGGCGAGGCCGCGGCGGGCGAGAATATCCGTGTTGGCATCGCCAACACCGGGCGGGTCAATCTGTTCGCCGCGGCCGACGGACTGGTCGACTTCGCGCCGGCGCGCATCGACGCGGTCAACGCCATCGACGAGGGCATCACCGTGGCGACCGTGCAACCGTGCGAGCGGGTCGCCGCCAATCAGATTGCCGCCACCATCAAGATCATCCCCTTCGCGGTGCCGGAGAAAAACCTCGCCGCCGCCGAAGAGCAAGCCGGCAAAGGCGGCGCCCTGATCAACTTGCGGCCGTTCCATCGCCACCGCGTGGCGCTGCTGCAAACAACGCTGCCGGGGGTGCAGGCGAAAGTGTTGGAGAAAACCTCGGCGGTGATCGCCGCGCGCGTCGGCGATCTCGGCAGCACGCTGGCCGACGAGCGGCAGTGCGCCCACGACGACGCCGCGGTCGCCGCGGCGCTGGGGGACATCGCCGCCGGCGGCGCCGAGATCATCCTGATCGTCGGCGCCTCGGCGACCTCCGACCGGCGCGATGTCATCCCGGCGGGGATCGTCGCGGCCGGCGGCCGGATCGATCATTTCGGCATCCCGGTCGACCCGGGCAATCTGCTGGTCGTGGCGACGCTCGGCGACGTTCGCGTGCTGGCGCTGCCCGGATCGGCCCGCTCGCCGAAGATCGGCGGCAACGATCTGGTGCTCGAGCGGCTGTTGGCGAGGCTGCCGGTCGACGCGGCGCACCTGCGCGCCATGGGCACCGGCGGCCTGCTGAAAGAAATTCCCACCCGCGGCCTGCCCCGTGCCGAGGCGGCGCCGCGCCGCGCACCGGCGGCCGCGCAACCCGCCAAGCCGCGCATCGCCGGGGTCGTGCTGGCCGGCGGCCAGTCGCGCCGCATGGGCGTGGTCAACAAGCTTTTGGTGAAGGTCGACGGCAAGCCGATGGTCCGCCATGCGGTCGACACGCTGCGCGACGCCGGCGCCGCGCCGATCATCGTGGTCACCGGTCACGAGGCCGAGCGCGTGCGCGAAGTACTGGCCGACGCCGATGTTATGTTCGTCCACAACGACGCCTTCGCCGAAGGCCTCAGCACGTCCCTGCGCACCGGCATCGCCGCCGTCCCCGACACCTGCGACGGCGCGGTGGTGGCGCTCGGCGACATGCCGCGCCTGCAAGCGGCCCATGTCGAGCGTCTCATCGCGGCGTTCGCGCCCGACGATAACCGGGCGATCTGCGTGCCGACCTGGCAGGGCAAGCGCGGCAATCCGGTTTTGTGGGCGCGCCGGTTCTTTGTCGAGATGGAAGATGTTGGTGGCGATGTCGGCGCCAAGCATTTGATCGGCGACCACGCACAACAGGTGCACGAAGTCGAGATGCCCGACAGCGGCGTTCTGATCGACGTCGATTCGCCGGACGTTCTGGCCGATCTGGTGCGGCCAAAGCAGGAAGACGCCTAAGTTTAAGGGGTGACGCCGGTCAGGCCGTGCGGTCGAACAGTACCTTTGCCATGTCGTTGACGGTGCGCAGGACCACCGCGTTGGCCTCGTAGCTGCGCTGGGCGATCGTCGCGTCGACGATATTCGCTGCCAGATCGACATTGGGGTGGCCGACCAAACCGTTGGCATTGGCCTTGGAACTGTTGGGCTCGTAGACCGGGAAATGGGTCTGAGCCTGAGAAACCGGCTGAACGGTCGCCGTCGGCTCGCCGGTGGCGTTGGTCGATTGCACCAGCTGCTTCGGCACATAGCCGTCATAGGGCGACAGATTGCCGGTCGAGCGCGCATTGGCGATGTTCTCGGCAGCGACGCCGAGGCGCTGCGCGCTCACGCGCAAGCCCGCAATAGCCGCATTGAGTGCCTGTATCATCAACACCTCGGGTTTAGTCCGAGGGCCAAGTGTGCGCGCCCTGAACGCGCCGATCAACGCGGATCGCGGCGCATTTGAGGGGCATTTTAGCGATCGTCGAAAATCGCAACGAAACCGACCCCTTAAGGGCCAGGGAATCGCAGCTGGATCATTCGATAGAATTCCTCATCCTTTGAGACGCTCGCTTACGCTCGCCCTCAGGATGAGGAATTCTGCTGATCAAATATTTGGCCTTACCCTGAGGAGCCGCCCAAAGGACGGCGTCTCGAAGGGCGAGGCCACTTCATGGGATAACCCTACCTCACGTCGAGGCCGGCCCTAACCCGTTGACCTTACGGGATTTACCGCCAGCGACGGGAGCTGGTCTGCTTGCCGTCGAAGGCGCCGCGCAATTCGTCCAATTCTTCGCACCCGCTCGGACACAGTTTTTCCAGGCGTGCCAGCAATTCCTCGGCCTTGTCGCGCCGATTGGTCTCCAGGAACAGCTCGCCCATATATTCGAGCGCGCCCTTGTGGTCCGGGTCGAGCCGCAGCGCCCGATCGTAATTGCGCTCTGCCCGCTTGAAGTCCTTGGTCTTGCGGTAGCTGAAGCCGAGCAAGTTGTAAGCGTCGGCATTGCGCGGATTGGTCCGCACGATATCGCCCAGGGTGCGGATCGCGCGGCTATAGTCTTCGCCTTCGATCGAGGCTTCCGCTTTCGCCAATTGGGCTCTGACTTGCGCTGGGGTGAGCGGGTCTGGATCACCGCTGACCGCCCATGCGGTGCCCGACATTAAGGATATCGCGACGATGCCCGCCGATGCCAAAACCAAGTGTCTACGCATCAAATCATCTCCCGGTTCGTTTGGCCGGAGCCCCCACACTCCGGGAATGGTTGAATAGTTCGTTACCCTAAGTTTCTGGCATGCGGTCGGCATGCTACTCTGGCCGCCGATATAGTTTCAATCGCAACGTGTTCAAGATCGTGTCAGCATCGACCGAGCAGATGGCGACCGGCCGCGCTGCGCGGGGCCGCAAACGGCGTTTCACCGTTACTATCCGCGGCCTGCGGCTCGGCACGGGGTTGATTTTGTTCGCTTATGTGGTCACCCACCTGATCAACCATGCGCTCGGCTTGATCTCGCTCGAGGCGATGGAAATGGGCCGCGAGTATTTTTTGCTCCTGTGGCGCAACTTCGTCGGATCGACGTTGCTGATCGGCTCGTTGCTGGCACACATGATGTTGGCTTTGCACGCGGTCTACCGGCGGCGGCGGCTCAAGATGTCGACCGGCGAAGCGCTGCAATTCGTCCTCGGCTTCGCCGCGCCGATCCTGCTGGTCAGCCACATTCTCGGCACCCGCGCCGCCGTCCAGCTTTACGGTACCGACGACACTTACGCCTATGTGCTGATGGCGCTGTGGGTCGATGATCCAACCCACGGCCTGCGCCAATCGACAGCCACCGTGATCATTTGGGTGCACGCCTGCATCGGCATGTACTACTGGCTGCGGCTCAAGCCCTGGTTCGCCCGCGCCACCGCGTGGCTCTACGGGTTGGCCTTGCTGATACCGGTGTTGGGGCTGCTCGGTTTCGTTGCCGGCGGCCGCTCGGTCGGCCGACTGGTCGCCGACGATCCCGGCTTTCGCCTCGACCTGGCGCTCGACACCAACGCGCCGACGGCAGAACAGGCGGCCGCACTTGGCGCCCTCGCAGACCGTATTTTTATTTTCTTGGCCGCCATGCTGGTGGCCACACTGATCGCGCGGGCGTTGCGCATATATAACGAGCGGCGGCGTGGCGTCATTCGCGTGTCCTACCCAGCGGGCCGCGTCGTCGAAACCGCGCCCGGCAGCTCGGTTCTCGAGACCAGCCAGTTGAACGGCATCCCGCACGCGGCCGTGTGCGGTGGGCGCGGCCGCTGTTCGACCTGCCGGGTACGCGTCAATAGCGACCTGTCAGTGCTGCCCGAACCGTCGGAGGCGGAGAGCAAGGTGCTAGGCCGGGTGCGCGCTGCGCCGGATGTCAGGCTCGCCTGCCAACTACGCCCCACCGCCGACATATCGGTAACGCCCCTGCTGCCGCCCAGCGCCAGCCCGCGCGACGGCTTCGCCAAGGCCGCGTCGACGCAGGGCCAGGAGCAGGAGATCGCCATCCTGTTCGCCGACATTCGCGGCTTCACGTCCCTTTCCGAGCAGAAGCTGCCCTACGACATCGTGTTTATTTTGAACCGGTACTTCCGCTCGATGGGCGAAGCCATCGAGGGCGCCGGCGGACGCGTCGACAAGTTTATCGGCGACGGCATCATGGCCCTGTTCGGCGTCGACCAAAGCGCCGAACAGGGTTGCGCCACCGCGTTGGCGGCGGCCCGCGCAATGGCCCTACGGCTCGACGAACTGAACGACCTTCTGAAGGCCGATCTGCCGGCGCCGCTGCGCATCGGTATCGGCATTCATGTCGGGCCGGCGATCGTCGGAGAGATGGGCTACGCCCGCGCCACTTCGATTACGGCGATCGGTGACACCGTCAATACCGCCAGCCGGCTCGAAGCCAAAACCAAGGACTACGGCGCCCAGCTGGTGATCTCCGAGCGGGTCGCCGACTTGGGCGGCATCGAAAATCCGGCATGGCCGAGCGAAGACACCGAAGTGCGCGGCCGCCGCGAACCCATGCGGATCTACATCATCGACGATGCGCGCGAACTGCCCGCGCCCGCTGCGGGCCGGCCCCGGCGGGCAGCGGCCCCCGCTTCGTAAGGGCGCGCGGTGGCTATAGGCTGCTGCGCGTCAAACCGCCGTCGATCGCGGTCGCCGTCCCGGTGATATAGCTGGCGTTGTCGCCGGCCAGAAACGCCGCCAACGCAGCGAACTCCTCGACCCGGCCGACCCGGCCCATGGGGATCACCGAGGCGGCGTCGGCCTTGACCTCTTCGATCGACTTGCCGGTCGCCTCCGAGGTGACCTTGTAGAACTGGTCCAACCGTTCGGTGCCGATACGCCCCGGCATCAAGACGTTTACCGTGACGTTATCCTTGGCGACTTCGAAGCTTAGCGTTTTCGCCCAATTGACCAGCGACACCCGCAGCGTATTGGAGATGCCAAGAGCCGGGATCGGTTCGACGACACCGGTCGAGGTCACCAGCAGAATGCGGCCCCATTGGCGTTCGCGCATGCCCGGCAAGAAATGGCCGGTCATGCGAAACACGCTCAGCACCATCGCCTCGAAATGGCTGCGCCAGTCCTCGATCTCGACCTTGCTAATGTCGCCGAACGGTGGCCCACCGGTATTGTTCACCAGGATGTCGATCCCACCGAAGGTCTCCTGGGCGAAGGCCGCGGCAGCGTCGATCGCCGCTGCATCGGATACATCGCAGGCGATGCCGTGCGCTTCGACGCCAAACTTGTCGGCAATTTCGGCGGCCACGCCGGCGCATTTATCGCCGTCGCGGCTGCACACAATGACGCGAATCCCTTCGGCCGCCAGGGCTTCGGCGATGCCGCGCCCCAGGCCGCGGCTGGCGCCCATTACCAACGCCCGTTTGCCGGCTATTGCTAGATCCATTGCTTGCCCCCGACAGCAGTAATTTATCGCGTCGCCGCCGGCCTATCGCGGCCACACTTTCATACCGGTGGCGATAGCGCCAAGCGCGCCGGTGTGTTTTTAGGACGCCTCGTCCTTCTTCTCCTCGAGAATATCCTCGAGCGTGGCGGTGAGGTTATCGAAGGTGGCGCTCGGCAACCAATACGCCCAGTCGCC
Organism: Alphaproteobacteria bacterium; assembly: GCA_041633145.1. GTDB lineage: Bacteria > Pseudomonadota > Alphaproteobacteria > UBA6615 > UBA6615 > JBFKGW01. Next base: position 4,519 of record JBFKGW010000018.1, on the reverse strand, counting down.
GACACGCTGGTTTATTTCAGCGACAGCCGCCCGCGCCGCCGTCGCCGCTTCCGATTGGTCGGACGGATCACCGGTAAATGTCGCTGCGAATATGCCCCAGGCTTTGTCGTCGATCTTGGCCAACCGCACCGTCACGGCGACGCCGTCGAACGTGGTCACGGTCGCGGTGTATGCATCGTCGGGTAACGCCAGTTCGCTGCGCGGTTTGACATCCTCGAGATCAACACTGGCCAGGCTCCGGCTGATCGTCGCCACCTTGCGATCGTTCAGCGCACGGTCTTCCGGCGCCTCGGCGAGCACGAAATCCTCACTATCAGGGCTTTCGCGCGACAAGACGACCGTCCCATCGCTGCCGCCGAGCTCGATCCGCGCGACCGTATTGGCCGGCACCGATACGATCGAGCGCTCGAGCCATGGGATCAGCCGCGTCTGCACGTTGGCGACGCCGCTGACCAGCCACACAGTGTTGGTACCCGGCTCGCGGATATAGGTGCCGCTCGACGAGCCATCGATGAAACGGGCGCTGGGGCGGCCGATGATCGCCTCGGCAAGGACCTTGTCCTTGGCATCGGCAATTCGCACATAGGCCGATTCGGAGTTGATGCCCTCGATATCTTCGACTTCGAGACGGGCAAACCGGTCCGGCCGCGAAGTTTTGCGTTCGATGTAGCGCATATCCGACAGACTCACGATCAGACGCCGGACATCGTTTTCGTCGATCGGATAGTCGAACCGGTCGGGCGTCGACCACCTGCCGTCGGCGCGCACCATCGAGAACGACCCGAAACGGCTCTTCACCTCGAGCTTAGCGACCGCATCCGGATTGGATCGCAGGCCCGGGAATACCGGCTCGCGGTCGACCGGATCGAACGTCGCGGTCGGCCTGTCCAACACGACGAAGACGGCCAGCACCACCGTGACAGCAGTGACCACCAGCCAGCCGAGAAAAGTTCGCGGACTCATGCCAATTCCCCCTTCGCCCTAGTGCAGCGCCGCGCGGTAGAACCGCGCCCGGCGCACCCGCCGCACCAATGCGAGCAACACAGCAACGATCGCGATGACGACCGGAACTGCCCAGATATTGACGACCCGAATGCGGCTTTCCAAGGACTCCACGTCGGTGCGCAAGGATCGCTGCACTTCGCGCAGATCGCGGCGGGTCTCCAGCATCTGCACGCGGAAATTGTCGATCTCCTGCTGCTGCTGAGCGGTGAGTAGAACTCCCGTCGCCTGCTCTTCTTCTTGCAGCCGGATGATGTTCTGCTCGATCGTCTGAATACTGGCGAGCAGTTCCTGCTCCTTTGCGCGGAACTTATCGTCGGCCACCTGGCGCATCTCGTTGATGACTTCGAACGGCCGCACCGAGAAGCCGCGCCCGCGCAGTCCGACCAACGCTTGGCTGCCGCGCAGGTTGTCCAGCGCGTTGATCGCAAAGTCGGCATTATTGGCGGTCGGAATGGTCAGCCGCTGGCCGGCGATTTCCTGCACTTGAGCCCAATTTCGGTCGGCCAGGAAATCGGCGTCGCCGACTAAGATCATATTGATCGGTTCTTTGCTCTCCGACAAATGCGCGTTCTTGACCGCTTCCGCCTCGTCGCCCGCGGCTTCGAGAACCTCTTCGGGCGGGCCATCGGGGAACGCCGTATTCACCGGGCCGGAAAGGCGCGCCGCCAAGGCAAACGATTTGTTCTCCGGCTCGAACTTCTCGATCAGCGCAATCGGGTTCGGCTGCTGAGCGATGTCGAAGGCGCTCATCAGGCTCGAATTCGGCGTGGTAAAGATCAGCGGCTCGAGCGTTGTCGTCGCGTCTTCGGTCGGCAGGAACGCCCCGGCCGATGTCATGACGATGCGCTGCAGCTGGCTGCTCACCGTGTCATCCTGCTTAAACCGGTCGCCCTGAAGCGTGAGCCAGGCGACATAGTCGACGGCGACCTGCTGGCCGGACTGGGGATCGGGAAAGCCGACCCGCACCGCATCGTCGCTGTTGGCGACGAATTTGCCGGCCGGCATCTCCACTCCCCACGCCGACATCAGCGGCTGCAGCGTTGCGATACCCACGCCCGGCGGCGGCAGCTGACCAGCGGCGGGGCCGGCCAGCGCCATCGATTCGGCGAACGGGTCGACGAAGGCAAGCACCCGGCCACCGTTCAAGACGAACTGATCGATCGCATAGGCCAGCGAATCGTTGAGCGTGTGGACCGCCGCGATGACGAGCACTTCCATATCTTCCGGCAGCGCGGTGTCGCCGCGGTCGATGAAGCGAACGTCGAAAAACTGCTGCATGCCTTCGACGACGAGCCAGGGCTGGAAGTTGTCGAATTGGGTGCCCTGCAGCGGCAAATCGGACAGGACGCCGACCCGGGCCTTTTCCGGGTTGGCGAGATTGTGGATCAGCCGGGTTAGATCGTACTCCAGAAACGGGCTGCGCTCGGGCGCCAGATAACCGATTGCGTCGATGTCATCGGTCGAGTTCGTGCCGGCGATGCCGAAATAAACCCGCTCGCCCGACTGGTCGAACGGCAGACCTTGCAGACCATCGCTGACCGCCAAATCTTCTTCGGGCGAAAATGGTTCGGGATCATACACTTGCACCCGAACCTTGCCACCAGATAGCCGCTCGTATTCGCCCAGCACTTCCGACACGCGGGTGGAATGGCGGGCGATGTCGGGCCCGATTTCGTTGAACCGTTTGGAGTAATACAGCCGCACATCGATCGGCTCATCGATGCTCGCCAGCAACTCCTTGGTGCCGTCCGACAGGGTGAACAATCGATCTTCGGTGAGGTCGAGCCGGTTCGCCGTAAACGCGGTGTTGATCAGCGCGTTGAAGGCGAGGAAGAACACAATCGCAAGCACGATGCTGAGCGTCGCCAGGACGCTGCGGTCGGCGTTTTTGATTTTATCCATCATCGCTTAGGCGCTCTTCTTAATTTCGACGATCGCGGTATTGATGAACAACGCCACGCCGATGACCGAGGCGAAGAACAGAATATCGCGGATGTCGATCACACCCTGCGACAGATCGGTGAAATTGGTGAGGACGCTCAACTCGGCGACCGCGTCGACGAAGTTTTGCGGCGTCCAGGCGCGGAAGAACGCCTGCACGATTTCAACGCCGCTCATCAAGAAGATGAAGCAGATCATCGCCGCCAGTACGAAGGCGACCACCTGGTTTTTGGTCAGCGCCGAAACGCTAGCACTCAATGCCAGAAAACCGCCTGCCATCAACCAACTGCCGACATAACCTGTCACGATCACGCCGTTGTCGGGATTGCCGAGGAAGTTGACGGTAATCCAGATCGGGAAGGTCAGCAGTAAGGCGATGCCGGCGAAAATCCAGGCGGCGATAAATTTACCGATCACGGCCTGGCCGGTCGACACCGGCAGGGTCATCAAGAACTCCATGGTGCCGGACTTGCGCTCTTCCGCCCACAGCCGCATGCCGACGGCGGGGATCAAGAACAGATAGAGGTAGGGGTGGTAAATGAAAAAGACTTGCAGATCGGCCTGGCCGCGTTCCAGCCATTGCCCGAAGAAGAAGGTCAATCCGCCCGCCAGAGCGAGAAAGATGACGATGAACACATAGGCGACGGGCGAGGTGAAGTAGGCTGCGAGTTCACGCCGGCAAAGGATCCAAATATTACGCATGGGGCCTCTCCTCGCTGATCGGCGCGGCCGCAGGCGCGCCGATCGTCAAATCGCGGAATACATCTTCCAGCCGCCCCCGCTCGACAAACATCTCGGCGACCTCGAGGCCGCTGCGATCGATCGCCGCACGAACCGGTCCAATAATTTCATCGCCGTTTACGGGAAAGACGACCAGTTCGCTCATACCGTTGGCCTGCATCGCGCGCTCCACCGACTGAACTTCGCTCAGTTCGCAGAGCACCGATTCACACCGCTCGGCGCCTTCCGCGGCAATGCGAATGCCCACCGCATTATGGAAGCGCGAGCGTTCCTCGAGTTGTGCCGGCATCTGGTCGGCGACGACGCGTCCCTGCGAAATGATAATCGCGCGGCTGCACACCGCATCGACTTCTTCGAGAATATGGGTGGAGATGATGATCGCTTTTTCGCTCGCCATGCGGTTGAGCAGATCGCGCACCTCGTGCTTTTGGTTGGGATCGAGGCCGTCGGTCGGTTCGTCTAGGATTAGCACATCGGGGTCGTGCACGATCGCCTGCGCCAGGCCGACCCGGCGCTTGTAGCCCTTCGACAGGGTTTCGATCGGCTGTTGCAAGACCCGCTGCAAGTGCAGGCTTTCGATCGCATGCTCCAGCCCGCGCTGGCGCTGCTCGCGCGGCAGTTTACGAATATCGCAGACGAAGTTCAGCAAACTTTGCGGCGTCATATCGCCATACAATGGTGCGCCTTCCGGCAGATAGCCGATGTGCCGCTTGGCTTCGATCGGGTGGAGGCGCACGTCGTTGCCGCACACCGTAATTTTCCCGGCGGTCGGCGACAAATAACCGGTGATCATCTTCATCGTCGTCGACTTGCCGGCGCCGTTCGGGCCGAG
>JBFKGW010000017.1:0-13303 GCA_041633145.1 Alphaproteobacteria bacterium | reverse complement strand
TGCCGCACGATAGTACCGCATATAGTCGAAGCGCGGCTGATTTGCCAAGACTGCGCGAAACCCGCCAATTGCCGCATAGGCAGGTGCGCAAGCACTCGATAAAAACCTCCGATGCGCCTTGCTCTTTATCAGCCCGATATCCCGCAAAACGCCGGCACCATGCTGCGCCTCGCCGCGTGTCTTGGGGTGCCGGTCGATCTCATCGAGCCGGCCGGGTTTGTTATGACCGAGAAACATCTGCGGCGCGCCGGGATGGACTATCTCGAGCATACGGAGCTGGTGCGTCACCAATCCTGGCAGGCTTTCATCAACCGGCCGGAACGTCAGGGTCGATTGGTTCTGCTGACCACGCGCGCCGACACCACCTATGTGGATTTTCGCTTTGCCGCAGACGACACGCTGATCGTCGGCCGCGAAAGCGCAGGCGTGCCCGACGCGGTTCACCAGTTCGTCGACGCGGCCGTCCGTGTTCCCATGGTAGCGGGGTTACGCTCGCTCAATGTTGCTGTCGCCGCCGCTATGGTATTGGGTGAGGCGTTGCGCCAGACCAACCAGTTGCCGAGTAGCGAATAGATGTCCCCGGATTCTAATCAAGACACCGTCGACCAGCGCAAAGCGACCGCGACAGCGTGGTTCGGAACCCTGCGCGATCAAATCTGCGCCGCCTTCGAAGCCATCGAGGATGACCTCACCGGCACCTTCGCCGACCGGCCCGCCGGCCGCTTCGAACGCACCCCATGGCAGCGGCCAGATGACGCCGGGACAGACGGCGGCGGTGGCGTGATGTCAGTGATGCGCGGCCGGGTATTCGAGAAGGTTGGCGTCAACGTCTCGACGGTGATGGGAACCTTTTCCGAGGAATTTCGCAAAAACATTCCCGGCGCCGACACCGACGGCCGCTTTTGGGCGTCGGGCATTTCGCTGGTCGCGCATATGCAATCGCCGCTGGTACCCGCGGTTCACATGAACACGCGCCACATCGTCACCAGCAAGGCCTGGTTCGGCGGCGGCGCCGATCTCACGCCGATGTATCCCGATGATACGGATACGGCGGCATTCCATGCGGCACTCAAGGCGGCGTGCGACGCCCACGGCGAAGATTATTACGAGCGCTTCAAAAAATGGTGCGACGAGTACTTCTTCTTGCCCCACCGTAATGAACCGCGCGGCGTCGGCGGCATCTTCTATGATTATCTGGACACCGGTGACTGGGACGCCGATTTCGCCTTCACCCAGGCGGTCGGGTCGGCGTTTCGCGACGTCTATCCCAAGATCGTCCGCCGCCACATGAATGACCCCTGGACCGACGAACAACGCGCCCACCAATTGGAACGGCGCGGCCGCTACGCCGAGTTCAATCTACTCTACGACCGCGGCACCCAATTCGGCCTCAAGACCGGCGGCAACGTGGAGGCGATCCTGATGTCGATGCCGCCGCACGCCACCTGGTCCTGAAATGGTCCAAGCCCGCTTGTAGATCACAAATAGGGCACCATATGGCGAAGTGGCTTCGCGCCCGCTAAACTGGGCGGCATAAATGGTTTGCAGGGATTGAGAGAGGGTCGTTTCATGCTCCGAGGGTTGACGAAAAAGGTAATGCGCGCGGGCAGCGTGGGGTTCGCGCTGGTCGTACTGGTTGCAGCGGGCGGCGCGCACGCGCAGTCATTGCCGATCGACGCCTTTTACGGTCACTTTCAAGGCTCCGGCATCGCCGAGAACGACGATAGTTTGTACTTCGGCGTGACCGTGCGCGATCTGGATGTGCGCATTGGTCCCGAAGGCAACGGGTTCTATGTCGAGTGGACGAGCGTCATCCGCGGCGGCGGCGACCCGAACAATCCCGACGTGCGCAAGCGCAGCCAACGGGTTGCCTTCTCGCCGAGTAATCGAGCCAACGTCTTCACCACAAGCGCGGCGACCAATCCCATGAATGGTGCCCTGATCTGGGCGCGCATCAAGGATCACACTTTGACCGTGAATGTCATGCGCATCAGCGATAACGGCAGCTACACGGTGCAGACTTACAACCGCACCGTCAGCGGCACCGGGATGATCCTGAACTTCATCAATACCGCCGACGGCGAACCCCGGCGTCAGGTGGAAGCCCGGTTGGTGAAAGTCGGAAATTGAGCGGCGGATCGCAAATCCTGCCGACCATAGGGATACAGGCTTAATGGAAATGCGCTCTCTTAAAGCATTCTTAGCGGTGGTGGTCGTTGCCGTATCGCTGCCGTTGGGCTCGAGCGTGGCGCTGGCCGCGGAAGACCCGACAAAATTCTACGGCTCGTATGTCGGCAGCGGCACCGCGCAACGGATCGCCGAAAACGTGACCGAGCAACGCGATCTCGATGTCACCGTCCAAGAATACAAAAATGGCGGGTTCACAGTTAAGTGGATCACTGTCGTGCGCGGCCCCGACGGCGACCGGGTCGGCGACGACGTGAAACGCCGCGAAGTCGAGGAAAATTTCATCCCGCTCGAAGGTCGCGAAGACGTTTTCATCCTGGCACCGAAGGGCGGCCTATTTCAAAAAGCCGAACTGCCCAACCCACTGCGCGGCGAACCGATGCGCTGGGCGACGCTCGAGAATGGCGCGATGACCGTCTATTCGATGGCGATCGGCGATGCCGGTGGTTCAGAGCTTCAGGTCTACCGGCGCACCTTGACCGAGAAGGGTATGGACGTGTCGTTCTTGCGCATGCACAACGAGAACGTCGAAATAAAAATGGATGGTAAGCTGGTCCGCACCAAGTAGCCCGGCGCGCGGTTATCGACTGCCAGTATCCTCACGCAATTTTGCCAGACACGCTTTTCGGTCGGCGGTGAATCCGCCGGCGACCCACCACGCCTCGATTTCGGCGAGGTGGCTGCCGACGGCCGGCCCAGCTTCGACACCGAGCGCCAATACGTCGCTACCCTGGAGCGGGAATGCCGGCGGCTTCCACCGCTCGGGCAAATCATATAGTTCGCGCCATGCATCGGTCGTCTGGCGGTCCTGGCCGGCGCCGAGAGCGACCTGCTCCGCCCAATCGATCAGCACCCGGTCGCGCCAGAGGTCGGCGCCCAGGCGATATAACGTCAAACGGCGTTTTTGCTCGCTCATCTCCTTGTCCAAACGGTCGTCCCGCGCGACCAGCGCGGCGAGGCGGCTCCGGTCCGCATTGGACAGCCTAAAGCGGTCGGCGATCGCATCGCCGCCCGCCGCATCGACCTTGAGCCCGACCGCCAGACGGCGCAGCGGGTCGGCCTGCTCGACAATGCCTTCCACCGTCACCAACGCCGCCAACCGGTCGATTTCCTTGGCCTCGGGCAGAAAATGCTGCAGGACGCCGTTGGCCGACATCAGCGTCATCGTGGTCGCCGGATCGGCGGCGCCCAGCAGTTTGAAAGTCTCGGCGGCCACGCGCTCGCCCGACAATGTCGGCAGCAACTCGGCAAGTTTCGTGCACGCCGCGAGGGCCTCGCTGTCGGGCGGCGGTGCGCCGAACTGCGCATAAAATCGGAAAAACCGCAGCAGGCGCAGGACATCTTCGCGGATCCGCTGTTCCGCATCGCCAACGAAGCGGATGCGGCCGGCCTTGAGATCGGCAAGCCCGCCGACCGGATCGTAGATGGCGCCCAGGCTGTCGGCGAACAGGGCGTTGACGGTGAAATCGCGCCGTTGCGCGTCGGCGATCCAGTCGTCGGTGAAGGCCACGGTGGCGTGGCGGCCATGGGTCTCGACATCGACCCGCAACGTGGTGATCTCAAAGTGGCGGCCATCGACCACTGCGGTGACGGTACCGTGCGCCAAACCGGTCGGCACCACCTTCACGCCGGCCGCGCGCAATCGCTGTGTCACTTCTTCCGGCGCAAGCGCGGTCGCGATGTCAATGTCACCAACCTCGCGCGCCAGTAAACTATCGCGCACGCAGCCACCGACAAACAACGCTACCAACTCGGTTGTCTCGCCGGCGCCGAGCGCCGCCATGACCGTCGTCGTCGCCGGCGCCGTCATCCAAGGTTGCGGCTCTATTTTGGTGACCGGTTCCATTTGCTGCTGGCAATCTATGGAATGGCGACGGTCATCGCCACGCGGCCTTCTCGCCGGTCAACACTTCGTAAAGGTTGATCAGCATGCCCGCCGTCGCTCCCCAGATGTAGCGGTCCTCGAACGGCAACACATAGAAATGGCGCAGCCTGCCGTAAAAGGTTCGGCTCCGACGTTCATGGTTGCTCGGATCCAGTACGAACGACAAAGGCACTTCGAAGACATCGGCGACTTCGCCGTGGTCGAGGGTAAGGTCGAAGCCAGTCTGCACCAACCCGACGATTGGAAATACTTCGAAGCCGGTGCGTACCTCGTAAACGTCGAGACTACCGATCACGTCGATATAGTCGGCCGTTAGGCCGATTTCCTCTTCGACTTCGCGCAGCGCCGCTTGCCGCGGTGTCTCGTTTTGCCCTTCGATCCGTCCGCCGGGAAAACTGATCTGTCCGGCGTGTTTGGACAGATCCGCCGACCGTTCGGTGAGCAGCACCGTATAACCGTCGCTGCGCTCGACCAGCGGCACCAGAACGGCCGCCGGGATCAGCGGCGGGGTCGGCCGCATGTCGTGATCGTTCAAATCATGGTCGCCGCGGCGATTTTCCGGCGGCGGCGCCGGCACGTCTTCGATCACGGCCGGCGCGTCGAGCGGCGTGTCGTCGTGCAACATCTGGCTAATCGAGGCGCCCGGCGCGCGGCGGCGGCCGATGTGTTCTTGCGCCGCCGTGACCCGCGTGATCACCTGCTCGCGGGTCAATTGGGCGTTGCCGTCGGACTCAACCCGTGTCATCGTCCGAAGCGCATCCCAATTCGAAGAAAATGCCAGAACTCCACACTCCCAACACGTCGTCATCTTGCCGACTCACCGCCACATCAGCCAGTTGGTAATAGACCGGACGTGCAATCAAGGCATCGAGGCCGTTTCGCACATGGATATAGGGTGCGGGTTCACCTGTCTCGGCGTTTGTTTCCACCCAGATCGGATGGTCGCGGTCGGCGGTCACACTTTCGTCCAAGTTTGTATGAAATAAAAGTGTCTGAGTTGGGCCCGAACCCGAGACTGTCAATGCAACCGCCACGAACGGCGCGTCATCTACGTCAATACGTCCCCGCTCGACCGGCGTTTCGAGCCAGTATTGCCCGCCCTCGTCGCGTTTCAGCACCGATGAAAACAGCGTTACCAGTGGTTTACGCTGAATTGGCGAACCGCGATAATACCATGTCCCATCCCGGCCAATGCGCATATCGAAGTGGCCGCAATCGACCGGAACACGCCGCTTATCGGTGGAATTTCCGTCTCGAATCCGTGCGGCAAGTATATTTGGATTAGCAGGATCGGAATTCATCTTTGCGTATGTACCATACTTAGGAGCCGCACAATGACTATTGAAGACCTGCCGCAAGCCAGCGCTGGCATGACCGACGAGGTGTACAACCAGATCGAGCAGGTTGGCGAACAACTGGCGCGCGTTCGCGCCAGCATCGGCCGCGTCATCTTCGGTCAGACCGAGGTTGTCGACGAAACTCTTATCACGCTGCTCTCTGGTGGTCATCTTCTGTTGGTCGGCGTTCCCGGCCTGGCCAAGACGCTGTTGGTCGAAACCCTGGGAACCGTGGTGGGCTTGGACAACCGTCGCATTCAGTGCACGCCCGACCTGATGCCGGCCGACATTATCGGCTCGGAAATCCTCGACGAAAGCGAGCCCGGCAAACGCTCGTTCCGCTTCATTCGCGGTCCGGTATTCACCCAGCTCTTGATGGCCGACGAGATTAACCGGGCCAGCCCGCGTACCCAATCGGCATTGCTGCAAGCGATGCAGGAGAACGAAGTCTCGGTCGCCGGCCACTCTCACAAACTGCCACAACCATTTCACGTTCTGGCCACACAGAACCCGCTCGAGCACGAAGGCACCTATCCGCTACCGGAAGCACAGCTCGACCGGTTCTTGTTACAGGTCAATGTCGACTACCCCGACACCGATGCCGAGCGCGAAATGCTGCTGTCGACCACCGGGCTCAACGAAACCAAAGCCGAGAACGTGATCGACGCCGCGCAACTGCAGTCGGCGCAAAAGCTGATCCGACGTCTGCCGGTCGGCGAAAGCGTCGTCGATGCCATCCTCAAGCTGGTCCGTCTCGGCCGGCCCGGCCTAAGCGGCAATAACGAGGTCGATCAGGCGATCGCCTGGGGTCCCGGGCCACGAGCAAGCCAGGCGCTAATGCTGACCTGTCGCGCCCGCGCGCTGCTGCAAGGCCGGGTCTCGCCTTCGGTCGACGATGTAATCGTGCTGGCACCGGCGGTGCTGCGCCATCGTATGGCGCTCAACTTCGCCGCCCGTGCCGACGGCCTGACGGTCGACTCCGTCATCGACAAGCTTTGTGAGAGCCTAGCGTAATGAGCGTTTGGGCGATTACCGCGAGCCGCCGCTGGTGAGCGCGACCGGCGGAGGTTTCGCGGCCGAAACCCCGGCATACCGGCACCTCGGCGAAGCGCTTGCCGCGCCGCTGCCGCCATTGCTGGTCGCGGCCGAACGCGTCGCCTCGACCGTCGCCCAAGGCGTGCACGGTCGCCGTCGTGTCGGACAGGGCGAGAGTTTCTGGCAGTTCCGCCCCTATGGCTATGGCGACGAGCGGCAAAAGATCGACTGGCGGCGATCGGCGCGCAGCGACCGGCTGTATATTCGCGAGACCGAATGGGAAGCGGCGCAAAGCGTCTGGTTCTGGCGCGACCATACCGCGTCGATGAACTATCACAGCAATCGGAACCTGCCGGAAAAATGGGAGCGCGCGACAGTGCTCAATCTGGCCCTGATGTCGCTGTTGGTGCGCGGCGGCGAGAGGATCGCGCTGCTCGACCGGCCTGACCGGCCGGCGACAGGCCGCGCGGCGTTGAACCGAATTGCGACAATGATGTCCGACCGGCAAGCGCGCGAGGGTGATACCGGTATTCCACCGACGCCCGATTTACCGCGCTTTGGTTCTGTGGTCCTGATCGGCGATTTTCTGGCGCCGCCCGAGTCGATTCTGCAGGCGCTAAGGACTCTTGCGGCTCGGGGCATTCGCGGTTTCATGCTACAAGTGCTCGATCCGGCCGAAGTGGCGATGCCGTTCCAGGGTCGCCGGCGTTTTTTCGGTATGGAGGACGAGGGCGATCTACTGGTTGGCCGGGCCGAGAGCTTGCGGTTGGGATATTTGCGGCGCCTGGCGGAACTACAAGACGAACTCGATACTTTTGCGCGCCGAGCCAACTGGTATTTTTCGGTGCATGATACCGACGGGCCGGCGCAACCAGCGTTACTGGGACTGTACACGGCGATTGCCGACCATTTGGATCTGTAGGAGCGCATTTTTTCAATGCTGAGTTTAGGTCTATTGTCGTTTGCCGCTCCTTGGATCCTCGCCGGGTTGGCGACGTTGCCAATTCTATGGTGGCTGTTGCGCGCCGTGCCCCCGGCGCCGCGGCGCGTCACTTTTCCTGCCATCCGCCTTTTATTCGGCCTGGAACAGCGCGAAGAGACGCCGCACCGAACGCCCTGGTGGCTGTTGGCCCTGCGTCTTTGCCTGGCGGCATTGATAATCGCGGCATTTGCCCATCCCGTAATCAATCCGGCGCGCGAACTGCGCGGTAGCGGTCCGCTGCTGCTGGTGATCGACGATGGCTGGGCGGCGGCAAGCGATTGGCCGGCCCGTTTGGCGACCGCGACGGACTTGTTGGATCAGGCCGAGCGCAGCGGCAAGAATGTTGTCATATTGACGACCGCGCCCGAAGCGGGTGAGCCATTTGCCGCCTCCAACCTCATGCGTCCGGCTGAGGCGCGCGACTACTTACTGCGAATCGCGCCCAAACCATGGCCGTCTGACCGCGCAACAGCGTCGGCGGTACTCGAAGACCTTAGCTTCAACGGTTCGGTCAACGCCGTCTGGCTGAGCAACGGCCTGCAGAGTAGCGATACACGCGACGCGGCTCAGCAAGCGCCGGAAACAAATGCGGCTGCCGGCGACGAATCGCTGGCTCGCCGGCTTCAGGGATTCGGCAGCCTGCAGATTTTCGCACCGGCGACCGAGGACCTGCCGGCAGTAATCACCGGCATCGAGAACGCCGCCGATGCGATGGTCGCGCGGCTGGCAAGGCCGGCAGCCGATACGCCGGCAAGCGTCGGTGTCTCTGCCTTGGCCGAGGACGGCCGGCTGCTCGCGCGCGAGACCGCGCAGTTCGAGCTGGGTTCTCGATCCACCGAAGTGCGCCTGCAGCTGCCCAGCGAATTGCGCAATCGGATCGCGCGCTTGGCGGTTGTCGATGAAACCACCGCCGGCGCGGTTTTTCTTGTCGACGAGCGTTTCCGCCGACGCCCGGTCGGTATCGTTTCCGGCGACCGGATAGAAGTCGACCAGCCCTTGCTGGGCGACTCGTTTTACGTCACCCGGGCGTTGGAGCCGTTCGCAGAGTTGCGCGAGGGCACCGTCGACGAATTGCTCGAGCGCGAACTAGCGGTGTTGGTGCTCGCCGATATCGGTACCCTGACTCGCACGGAGCAAAGCCGGCTCAGCGAATGGGTCGCCGGGGGCGGCGTGGTCGTGCGGTTCGCCGGCGGCAAGTTGGCCGAGGGATCGGACCAGTTTCTGCCGGTCTCGCTGCGCCGTGGTGGCCGCATATTCGGCGGTGTCATGAGCTGGGATCAACCGGCCGCGTTGGCCAGCTTCGAACCGAATTCTCCATTTGCCGGCCTCGAAGTGTCCGACGAGATCGTCGTTACCCGGCAGGTCCTGGCCGAACCGTCGCCGACTCTCGCCAGTAAAACCTGGGCGCGGCTGACCGACGGCACGCCCTTGGTGACCGCCGAACAACGCGGCGACGGCTGGTTGATCCTGTTTCACACCACCGCCAATGCCGAATGGTCGTCGCTGGCGCTGTCGGGCCTGTACGTCGATATGCTGCGGCGCATCATCGGCTTGAGCCAGGGCATCGCCAGCGGCACCGAGAGCGGCATGCTGCGGCCCCATCGCGTGCTCGACGGCTTTGGGCATTTCATCGAGCCGGCGGTTACGGTACGCCCGGTTGAAGCCAGCAAGATCGAGACGGTGCAAATCTCGCCGCGGACACCGCCCGGCCTGTACGGCCCTGAAGGCAACCGGCGGGCAGTCAATCTGGGCACCGCGATCGCGGAGCTGCGCACCCTGGAAGATCCCACCGCTGGCATCTTCACAACGAGTTATGGTCCGGCGCGGCAGATCGACTTGCGGGTGTGGTTTTTGATCGCCGCGCTGAGTTTGCTGCTGATCGATTTTATTATCAGTCTGGCGCTGCGCGGACTTCTGCCGACGCAGACGTCGCGCGGTACCGCGACAACGGCGGCGGTGCTTATTTTAGGTATCTCGGTAGTCGCTGGCATCAGCGACGCGGCCGCACAGACCAGCGACCGGTTTGCCGTCGAAGTTACCAGCAGTACTCGGCTGGCCTACATCTTGACTGGCGATTCCAAGCTCGACGAAACCAGCAGGGCCGGATTGGTCGGCTTGGGTTTGGTGCTCGAGACCCGCACCTCGGTAGTCCCCGGCGAACCCGTGGGCCTCGATATCGAGCGCGATGAACTGGCGTTCTTCCCGCTGCTGTATTGGCCGATGTCGAACATCCAGGCGCCGCTGAGCGATGCGGCGAAGGCGCGGATCAACCGCTTCATGCGCAATGGCGGCTCGATATTGTTCGACACCCGAGACCAGCAATTCTCCACCGGAGTCGGCGAAGGCGCCCAGAAATTGCGCGAACTGGTCGACGGGCTCGATATCCCAGCGCTGATACCGGTGCCGAGCACCCACGTGCTGACCAAGGCGTTCTACCTGCTACAGGATTTCCCCGGCCGATTCGATGGCGGCACATTGTGGGTCGAGCAGCTCGACGAGCGCGTCAACGATGGTGTCTCATCGGTCATCGTCGGTAGCAACGATTACGCCGCCGCCTGGGCGGTCGACGCACGCGGACGCCCGTTGTTTCCAGTGATACCCGGCAGCGACCGGCAACGCGAACTGGCATTCCGCTTCGGCGTTAATTTGGTGATGTACGCGTTGACCGGCAACTACAAGGCCGACCAGGTCCATGTCGATGCCATCCTGCAGCGGCTGGGCCAGTAAAGGACGGCGCGATGAATAATATCTCCGTCGTCTGGGATCCGCTCCTCCCGGTCGAAATTCTCGCAGCGGTCGCCGGCGGGTGCCTGGTGGTCTTCGCTCTCGGGCTGATCGCGCCGCGCATTGGGCGCGTGGCGCCGGCCCTCGGATGGCGGGTGGCCGCCGCCGGTGCGCTCGTCGCGGCACTCGCCAATCCGTCGGTTATCGTCGAGGACCGCGAACCGTTGAGCGACATCGCCATTGTCGTGGTCGACGAAAGTCTCAGCCAGACCATTGGCGATCGAGCCGAGACCACCCAACGAGCGCTCGAAGAGATCGAGGCTGAATTTGCCGGCCGGAACGATCTCGAATTGCGCGTGGTCCGCGTCGGACAATCGGCGGATCCCGCGGCCTTGGATGCCAGCAGCACACCGCCGGCCGGTACGCGGCTGTTCTCGGCCCTCGAGGACGCGCTGGCCGAAGTTCCGCGCGACCGCTTCGCCGGGGCGATGTTCATCACCGACGGGCAGGTCCATGACGTACCGGATGTGCTGGAAGATATCGCCATCGACGGCCCGCTGCACGTGCTGCTCTCGGGCCGCCGGGATGCCGGCGACCGCCGACTAACGGTAGTGCAGTCGCCGGGCTACGGCATCGTCGGTCACAGCGTGCGCCTGACCCTGCGCATCGACGAGCCGGCTGAGGTGCGCGCCCGGCAGGCTCAGGTGACGATCCGCCGCGACGGCGAAGCCGACGGCCGCACGATTTTGGCCCCGGTCGGTTCCGACCACACGATCGAGTTGGTCGTCGATCGCGGCGGGCCGAGCGTCTACGACATTTCGGTCGCCGCTGGACCGGCCGAACTGACGCTGGCGAACAATCGGGCGATCATCATCGTCAACGGCATCCGCGACCGCCTGCGCGTGCTCCTGGTGTCTGGCCAGCCCCATCCCGGCGAACGCACCTGGCGCAACCTGCTGAAGGCCGACCCGTCGGTCGACCTGGTTCACTTCACCATTCTCCGGCCGCCGGAGAAACAGGACGGCACGCCGGTCCGCGAACTCAGTCTGATCGCCTTCCCATACCGTGAATTGTTCGAGATCAAGCTCAACGAGTTCGATCTGATCATTTTCGACCGGTACCGCCGTATGGGTGTGTTGCCGTCGGTCTATCTGCGCAACATCGCCGACTACGTCATCGCCGGCGGCGCCCTGCTCGAGGCCGCAGCGCCCAGTCAGTCGCCGATCGCCAGCCTCTACCGCACCGACCTGGCGCGGGTACTGCCGGCAGCACCGACCGGCGACGTGGTAAGCGAACCGTTCCACGCCGGCGTCACCGACAAGGGGCGGCGGCACCCGGTAACCGCGACCCTGCGGGGTTTGCCGCCGCCGGACTCGGATACGCTGCCGCAATGGGGCCGCTGGTTCCGCCAAATCGACGCCGACGCGACCTCCGGCACCGTGGTGATGGACGGCACCGAGGACCGGCCGCTGTTGATCCTCGACCGCGTCGGCGAAGGCCGGGTGGCACAGCTGCTGAGCGACCATATCTGGTTGTGGGCGCGCGACTTCGAAGGCGGCGGTCCACACGACGAATTGCTGCGGCGGCTCGCCCATTGGCTGATGAAAGAGCCCGAGCTTGAGGAAGATCGGCTCTCCGCCATCGCCCGCGGCAACCGGCTGGAGATCACCCGGCGCAGCCTCGAACCGGTCGCCGAACCGGTGACGGTCACCTTCCCGTCCGGTCGGACCGAGGAGGTGACGCTTGAAGAGGCCGGTCAGGGCCGCGCAGTGGGCGAATTGATCATCGACGAAGCCGGGCTTTTTCAGCTATCCGATGGCGAGCGATCGACGTTGACTGGGGTCGGCGCACTCAATTCGGTCGAACTGAGCGACGTCACGGCGACCGATGTCGTGTTGCGCCCGCTGGTGACGGCGACCGGTGGCGGTGTTTCCTGGTTGGCGGACGACCCGGTTCCCGACATCCGTCACAATCCGCGTGGCCGCGACATGGCCAGCGTCGGCCCCGGCGCGGCATCGCGATGGCTCGCGTTCCAGGCCAATAGCGCGTTTACGGTAACTGGCATCCGCGCACTGCCGCTCCTGCCCGCGCTAATGCTGCTGATTCTCAGCGCTGCACTGTTGCTGCTGGCTTGGCGCCGCGAAGGCCGTTAACCCCCCACTCGACACGGCATCGTAATTAGGTCTTGCCGTCGTTAGCGAAATAGCCGATAGTTAACCTTATGGTTAACTATTCATCTCTCGACCGCACCTTCGCCGCCCTTGCCGACCCAACCCGGCGGGCCATTTTGAGCCGGCTCGCCCTTGGTGAGGCCAATGTGAGCGAGCTCGCCGAGCCGTTTTCGATTTCCCTGCCGGCCATATCGAAACACCTGCGCGTGCTTGAAGAGGCGGGATTGCTGGAGCGCCGCAAGGAAGGCCGTACCCACCATTGCCAACTGCGCCCCGAACCGCTGGGCGAGGCGGCAGAGTGGATCGAAGAGGCGCGCCGCTTCTGGGATGACCGTCTCGACGCGCTGGCGCAGTTCCTCGACCAAGCGAACACAGACCCAGGAAATGACAAGGAGCCGAAAAAATGACCGACGCAACCGTAGTCATGACCAAAGCCGACGAAGGTCAAACCCTTCATATGACGCGGCGGTTTGCCGCGCCGCGTGAGCGGGTTTTCGCCGCCTGGGCCGACAAGGACCTGGTGGCGCAATGGTTCGGTCCGGAAACCGTCACTTGCGAAATCCACCAATGGGACGCCGTGCCCGGCGGCGAATACAGTCTGACAATGCACCATGCCGACGGCGACAAGACACCGCTCAGCGGCGTGTTCCAGGAAATCTCACCGCCCGAGCGCCTGGTCTATACCTGGACCTGGGGCGGCAGCGGCGGCATGGCTGGCCGCGAGACCCTGCTGACCCTGGAATTCGAGGATGCCGGCGACGAAACCGTGCTACACCTCAGCCATTCGTTACTGCCCGACGAAGACTGGGCACAAAAGCACAGCATGGGTTGGGGCAGTTCCTTCAACAGCCTCGATGCTGTCCTGGCGTCATAACCAAACTCAATCGACGGAGGAGATCATGTCCGAAGTTATTCTTCATGGCGTTGCACCGAGCAGTTATGTGCGCACGTGCCGCTTGGCGCTCGACGAGAAAGGCGTTGC
>JBFKGW010000016.1:0-13304 GCA_041633145.1 Alphaproteobacteria bacterium | reverse complement strand
CGTCTTCCACGATGGCATCGATATAGGTCTGTTCCTCTTTCACCGGGTTGGTGTCGTCGAAGCGCAAGTTGCATTGACCACCGAATTCCTCGGCGATGCCGAAGTTGAGGCAGATCGACTTGGCGTGGCCGATATGCAGGAACCCGTTCGGTTCCGGCGGGAACCGGGTGACAATCTTGTCATGCACGCCCGCCGCCAAATCGGCGCGAATTTGCTCGCGAATAAAATCGCGCGGTTCGTCTGGGCTGGCGTCGTTCATGCGTCGGCGTGGGAAAAAGGGTTGTCTGCGGCTCTCTGTGCCAGAAAAGACGAGACTCGCCAAGCCGCGCGGCGCTGACGATCAAGCGGAATCAGAAAGGCCCGGCGTCGCCGCCGGGCCCTTCAGCAAGAATATGGGGCTAGGGGCTGACGTGGCCGATGAACTCCATCGGCGCTGGCTCGCCCCACTGCGAGCCGAAGCCCTCTTCGGCCGGGATCAGCTTGGTGCCGTAATCGATATTGAGCACGTCGGTGTCGCACCAGTGCTCGTGCACGCGGCCCCACGGATCTTTCCAGTAATCGTAGATCTGGCTGCCCAGCACGTGGCGACCGAGCCCCCACACATGCTCATACTTGCCGGTGTCGCGCAGGAATTCGTGGCCCATGACGACGTCGTCGAAATCGGGCACCTCGAAGGAAATGTGGTTGAGACCAGCCCGTTCGTTGTGCACGAACAGGAACACGTGGTGATCGACGAACTTCTTGCCCGCATCGATGCGGTTGAAACTGGCGACCACTTTGTCTTGGTCGTTTTCGACGAAGACTTCGTCGGTGCCGATGAGGCCGATGTGATGGCGCATCCACTCGATCGATTCCCGCAGCTTCGGCGTACCAATCACGCCGTGGCCGATCCGCTTGACGTGCGACGGCCCCTGCGGCTTGCGCCACAATTCACCGGCGCGGGCATATTTATCGATATTGCTAAGATTGTAGGGGTGACGCTCGACTTCGAGAGGCGCCAGATCCTCGATCCCCCAGACGACCTCGATGCCGTAGCCATTCGGTTCGGTCAGCAAAACGCGCTTGCCGCCGCCGGGCTCGTCGAGGTCTTGTACCTCGGTAGCGCTTTCCGCCTCGGCCGCCAGCTTATGGAGGTCTTCCTCGCTGGCGGCGTTAAACGCGAGGCTGATAAAGCCGGGATCGCCTTTCTCAGTCACATGAATATGGTGGTCCGGATCGGTGCCGCGCATGAACAGCTTATCGTTCGTGCGCTCAGCCCTGACCATGCCGAAATTTGTGAGAAACTCTTCCTGAACGTCGAGATCGGGCGACCGGATACGGCCCCAGGCAATATCGGTAACCTTGATAATCGGCTCTGTCATAAGCTCACTCCCTTGTGCTGCGACTAGCAGTCAATTTTGCCTACTCTAGCGGATTCATCGGCCGGACGAGAAGCCGCCTGATCAGAATTTAAGGCGCGTTTCGCGGATGAACAGGACTTTCCGCTAACACAGATTGACGAACGGTTTTGGGTGGTCTGGCACCGACCGGTGCCATATTGTCGCGCCGCAGGCGAACCTATAGCCGACAACCTATCGAAAGCAATCCCGAGAGCGCTCCATGTTCATTGATCCCGCCATAAACATGAAACCGGCGCCGCTGCGCTTTTCGCCGTTCAAGGCGCTGGTCGTGCCACGGCCGATCGGCTGGATCAGCACGATCAGCGCAGCCGGCGCGGTAAACCTGGCGCCGTTTAGTTTTTTCAACGGCGTGTCCGATGATCCGCCGTGCGTGATGTATTGCCCCAACGGCACCCACCGCGATGGCGGCCCGAAGGATAGCCTAAAGAACGTCCAGGAAACCGGCGAGTTCGTCTTCAACCTGTGCAATTGGGAGCTGCGCGAGAAAATGAACCTGACTGCCGAGCACCTGCCGCGCGGCATCGACGAGATGAGCGCCGCCGGATTGGCGGCGCTGCCGAGCGAAAAGGTTGCGCCGCCGCGCGTCGCCGCGGCGCCAGCGGCTTTCGAGTGCCGTCATATTCAGACCGTCGATCTGCCGGTGGGCAGCGGCGGCAAGGGCAGTCACATTGTCATCGGCGAGGTGGTTGGCATCCATATCGACGACAGCGTCATCGTCGACGGGATCGTCGATATCGGCCTGCTGCGGCCGGTCGCGCGGCTGGGTTACATGGACTACGCGGTCGTCGAGGAGTCGTTCTCGATGGCGCGGCCGGATTAGGCTCACTTCAGGCTATCAGGGCAAGGGCGTCGGCGCGGTCGATGCCGTAGATCGACAGCAGACAATCGAGCAGCTCTCGATGCTGCACCGCATACACCAGCGGGCCGCCGCGGCGCCACTGATCTTCGAGCAGATTGACCGCGTGGGCGTTGGCGCTCAGGCATGCCGCAAGGTTCAGAAAATGTTCCTGCGCCTGCGCCAGGAAACGCTTGAAAGGCTTGGGATTACCCTGTCCGATAAACTGCTGATAGCTGTCTTCGTAGATATCGAAGATCGACTTGGTTTCCCGATAATATTCCCGCATGCGCTGTTTCAGGAGGGTGATCTCCGCCTCGGTTTGCTCACGCAACTCTTCGGGCAAGGTTCGCTGGTCGATCGGTAACGCCGTGCGGCGGTCGCCGATCCACTGAAATAGCCGCTTCAACGCCGGTTCCAGCGAACGCCACTGCGCCTGGTAGTAACAGATCGCCTTCCAGGCGAAGAACAATTCCGGCGCGCGGTCGCGCCGCATATCCATGCTGTCGACGAAGGCTTCGATATTCTCGATGTCGCGCGCTTCCCAAATCTTGTCGAGAAAGTTCGAGACGTGGTGGGCGATATCGGAGGTTTCGAGATTGTGGGTGACGCCGAGTGCTTTGCGGACCAGCGCGTCGATTTTTTCGCGAATCGGCGCTTGGAAGGCCGCCCATTCTTCCTGCGTCAGGTTGAAGTAGACCGGATTGATTTCGCCTTCTAACTCCAGCTGGGTCGATTTTTCGCGTAGCAGAAAGGGGTCGAGGGTAGGGATATCCGCCAGCATTTGCAGCAGGCGATTGTCATGTTCAATATCTGCTTGCTGTTCCGGGTCTTCGGGATCGAAGCCGCATTTTTGGCTGAGAATCGTGTCGCGTTTCGGATCGCTGAACAGAACCGAATCGCCGCCTTCGTAGATGTTTTCGCCGTTGTAGGGGAAATAGATGAGGGTGTCGGTCTTATAGACCCGGCGCCGGTCATGGCGCGTCGCCACGACGATTTTTAGAACGATGCAATTATTGAGGTATTTATTGCGAAATAACGGCCCGATTTCATCGTCTGCGCGCACTGCAGCGCTCATCGCCGCGATGTCCGCGGTCGATGCGAAACAGTTCAGCGTCGATGCGCGCCCGGCATCGAGTGTTCTGGCCAGAGTTTGCCGGTCCATTGGGTTCCTACCTGAACCCCCGGTCTTAGTCAGAATAGGTTGAGCAATCCTAAATTTTGCCCCGAATTGGCGGTTTTTTGAGCGTTCTGACGGGTGACCACCGCCCAATGCTTTTGCTATAATTGATTTGCAAGCCTTGGATATAACGATCTTTTTTGGGGAGGAGGTAATGCGGGGACCGCAAGATTTGGGAGGCCTTCCGGCCGGCCCAATCGAGCCCGTTGTGCACGAGCACGAACCCACCTATTGGGAAAAGCGGATCGACGCAATGATGATGTTGCTGTTCGATCCGAAACGCCGGCTGGCGCGGGTCGATGAATCGCGCCGTATGCAGGAAGCGCTCGGCGAGGACTATCACAAATATCCCTATTACGAGCGGTGGTTGCAGGCGATTTCCTGGCTGATGCTCGAGAAGGGCGTATTCAGCGCGGAAGAACTCGAGGCGAAACAGCGCGAGGTCCGCGCGCGGCTGGAGGCCGAGCGCCGTGCAGCCTAAATATCAGCCTGGCGACAGCGTGCGGGTGATCGAGCGCAACCAGCCCGGTCACGTGCGCACGCCGCAATATGTGCGCGGCAAGGTCGGCGTCATCGAACGGATCGTCGGCTCGTTTCCCAATCCCGAAACCCTGGCCTACGGCCAGTCTGGGTTGCCCTACAAGATGTTGTACCGGGTCAACTTCACGCAGAACGCGCTGTGGCCCGACTATGACGGCAAGCCGGACGACAGTCTGGAAATCGAGATCTACGAACACTGGCTGGAGCCGGTCTAGGCCGATAGCGCTGCCGACACCAGCATCGATACCGAGAGATCACTATGAGCGACCCACATCACGATCTTGTTCATGCGACGCACACCCACGACGGCAAGCCGATCCAGAACGACGATCGGCCGCCGCTGGAAGCTGAGACGCTGGAAACGGCGGTGCGCGAACTCTTGATCGAAAAAGGCGTGATTTCGGCCGACGAAATTCGCCAAGCCATCGAGTTAATGGAAGGTCGTGGTCCAGCGCTCGGCGCAAAAATTGTCGCCCGCGCCTGGGTCGACGATGGTTTCAAGCAGCGCTTGCTGAGCGAAGGCGACGCCGCGGTGCGTGAATTCGGCGTCGACATGCGGCCGACCGAATTATGCGTGGTCGAGAATACCGACGACGTCCACAACATGGTGGTGTGCACCTTGTGCTCGTGTTACCCGCGGCCGATCCTTGGCATACCGCCGGCCTGGTACAAGCGGCGCGACTATCGTTCGCGCGCGGTGCGCGAACCGCGCGCCATTCTGGCCGAATTCGGTACCGAGGTTCCCGAACACAAACAGGTGCGCGTACACGACAGCAATGCCGATCTGCGCTACCTGGTGCTGCCGCAGCGCCCGCCGGGAACCGATAATTGGAGCGAAGAGCAGCTGGCCGAGCTGGTAACCCGGGACAGCATGATTGGCGTCGCCGACGTGCAGCACCCGGTGGACTAGATCGCGCGCCGAATGCCCAAGGCCTTGTATTAACTATATCTTGAATTCAATCTCGGATCATTGCACTCGACCATGCGAAACCGACGACTAGCTTCCCTGATGGCCCGTTTGGTGCCGCCCCGGCGCGAAATAATTCTGCGCTCCGGTGGTCATGTGCGCTATTTCGGCGTCGGCCGGTTTGGCCAGATAAGTGTCATGGTATTGGCGGCGCTGCTCGTCGGTTGGATCGGTTTCGCGAGCGCGCGCTACGTTTCAAATGCGTTGGTCGTTGCCGAACGTAACGTCCGCATTGCGACGTCCGATCGTATCATTCGCAACATGCAGGAAGAGATCGACGAGCTGCAAGCCGATCTCGCACGCAGGTCGCAAACGATCGATCAAAAAGACACGGCGAACGACGAGCTGGAAGGGCGCAACGTGTCGCTACAGCGACGGATCGCTAATCTTGAGAGCGAACGCGACCGGCTGTTCCAAGTGCGCAATGCACGCGACCGCGAAATCGCCCGCCTCAACGACGAATTGATGAACAGCCAAGACGACCGCGAGGGCGTCGCCCGGCAACTCGGCGAAGAGCGCCAGCGTCTTGAGGCCCACCAAGCTGAACGGCAACAACTTGCGGCGAACATCGACAACGCCAGCAAGGAAATTTCTCAGTTGAATGGCAAGATTGGCCAGCTCAACCGCGAGCGGAACGGTCTCGTCAGCGAGTTGCAATCGGCGCAAAACGCGTTGGCGGCGGCGGCCGACGAGCGTGAACAGACCGTCGCCGAGCGCCAGAAATTAAATGAGCGGGTGGCGATTTTGTCGGACCGGCTGGAACTGTTCGAAGCCTCGCAATCGGAATCGATCAATCGCCTGGGCGAAAGCGCCAACAACGGCATCACCGCGCTCGAACGCACGCTGGTGGTTGCCGGACTGGACATTCCGCTGATGCTCGAACGGGTTTTGGGCGAACGCGCCGAACTCGCCGAAGGTGTCGGCGGTCCTTTCCTGGCGCTAGAAGACGAGCCGGGCTCGGAAGCCGGTGAGAAATTGGCCGAAGTCGAGCAACGCCTGCTGCGCCTGCAGGGTTTGCAAGGCCTGATGAAACATCTGCCGCTGGCGGCGCCGATGGACGAGTTTCGCCTGTCCAGCGGCTTCGGCCGGCGGCGCGATCCGTTCACCAATCGACTGGCGATGCATCCCGGGCTCGATTTTGCCAGCCGCAAAAAGATCCCGGTTTACGTCACCTCGCCGGGCCGGGTTGCCTTCGTCGGCTGGAAGGGCGGCTACGGCAAGGTGGTCGAGGTCGACCACGGGCTCGGCATCCGCACCCGCTACGCCCATCTGTCACGGATTTTCGTCAAACGCGGACAGACCCTGGAATTCCGCGAAAAAGTTGGCCTGGTTGGCAGCACTGGACGCAGCACCTCGACCCACTTGCACTATGAAATCATGGTCGATGGTCAGCAGTTGGATCCCGCAAATTTCCTGAGGGCAGGACAATATGTTTTCAAAAACTGACCGAACGGGCGATGGCTCGTCGGGTTTGCCGTCGATCGTCAGCAAAGACACGACGATCACCGGTAATGTGGTCTCGCCGGGCACCATCCAAATCGAAGGTAAGGTGATCGGCGATATCGAATGCCATGAGCTTACCTTGGGTGAAGACGGTGAAGTTCGCGGTCAAATAAAGTGCGAGGTCGCCGATATCCACGGCACGGTGAACGGCGAACTGCAGGTCACCAATGTTTCGGTTGCCGCCTCGGCGAAGATCAGCGGCGACATCGTGCATGAAAATATCTCGATCGAAGCGCACGCCCGCGTCGAGGGACAACTGGTCCGCCGCGACACCCAGGAAACCAAGCTGAACCTGGTCAGCGAGGAAACCGGCGAGCTCGCTTAGGCAGCCCGCAATATTTCGCGATAGAGTGCGGCGTCGACGTTGGCGCCCGACAGCACGACCGCGACGATCCGATCGCGGCAGTCGACTGCGCCGGTCAACGCCGCTGCCAGGGCGACCGCACCGCCGGGCTCGACCACCAGCTTGAGCTTCTGCCAGGCGAAGATCATCGCCCGGCGTACCTCGTCGTCGGATACCGCAACGCCGCCCGTCACCAACCGTTGATTGATCGAGAAGGTCAATTCGCCAGGGATCGGCGCCAGCAGGGCATCGCAGATCGATTGGCCGCCGGACTGGTTCGCCAGCCGTTCTCCGGCCACCAACGACCGCGCCGTGTCGTCGAACCCGGTGGGCTCGGCGGTATAAATTTCGACCTGCGGGGCGATTTCGGCAAACGCCGTGGCAATACCCGCGGTAAGCCCGCCGCCGCCACAGCACACCAGCACCGCATCGGGCATGGCGTTGGCGTCAGCGGCCTGCGCAGCGATTTCCAGGCCGACGGTGCCTTGTCCGGCGATCGTCCATGGGTGGTCGTAGGGCGGCACGATGGTGGCGCCGCTGTCGGCCGCCAGTTGCGCGGCGATCTCCTCGCGTGGTTCGGTGTCGCGATCGTAGGTCACAACGGTTGCACCCAACGCGCGTGTGTTATCCAGCTTGATGGCCGGCGCATCGGCTGGCATCACAATCGTGGCCGGCACGTCCAGCAGGGCCGCCGCCGCCGCGACTCCTTGTGCATGATTACCCGACGAATAGGCGACCACGCCGCGCCGCCGCTGTGCGGGGTCGAGTTGCGAGATAAAATTAAAGGCGCCGCGAAACTTGAACGACCCGGTGCGCTGCAGGGTTTCTGCCTTCAGTAATACCCGGCCGCCGACGGCGTCATTTAGGATTGGCTGCTCCAGCAGCGGTGTGCGCAGCGCATGAGCCGCCAACCGCTCAGCGGCGGCGATGATATCGGCATAAGTTGGCGGCGAAACGGAGCTTGCTTGTTCGTTCATCCGGCCGGGAGACTAAGTAACTCGGGCAGCGGCGACAGGGTGTCGACTTCGATATCGGGCTGTGCGGGCAATTGCTCGGCCGGCTGCTTGTAGCGATTGACCCAGACTACGCGGAAGCCGAACGCCGCGGCGCCGACGGCATCCCAACCGTTCGACGACATGAAGCAGATCGCATCTGCCGGCACGCCGAGACGGTCGACCGCCAATTGGTAGACCCGCGGGTCGGGCTTGAAGACGCCGACATCTTCGACCGAAAGCACCTGATCGAGAAGTTCTGCCAGGCCGGCCGCATCGACGCCGGCATTGAGCATGTCGGGCGCGCCATTGGACAGGATGGCGGTCTGCATGCCGCCCTGTTTCAATTGAGTCAGCACGTCGGTCACTTCGGCAAACGTGTCCAACTCGCGATAGAGCGCCATCAGGCGTTGTCGTAAGTCGGCGTTATCGATCGCAACCGCGGCCAGCGCAAAGTCGAGCGCCTCGCCGGTGACCTGCCAGAAATCGGCGTGCCGGCCCATCAGGCTGCGCAGCCAGGTGTATTGCAGCTGCTTCTGGCGCCAGATGTCGGACAGCCGTTCGGCGTCGTCGCCGATCTCGTCGCGGCAACGCATGACGGCGGAATTGAAGTCGAACAGGGTGCCGTAGGCGTCGAATACGCAGGCCTTGATGTCGCTCAGGCCAGGACCCTGTTCGGCTACACTCAAGGCTTGTTTTCCTCTTGCGCGTCGGGTGTTTCCGGTGATGGCCGTGATGCCAATTGCGCATTCAAATACAGTTCGCGATACACGATCTGGGATTCCAACACCCGTTGTACATAGTTTCGGGTTTCGCTGAAAGGAATCGATTCGATCCAGTCGACCAGATCAATTTCGCCGGTGCGGGGATCGCCGATTTGGCCAACCCACCGGTTGACCCGGCCGGGGCCGGCATTGTAGGCCGCCAAGGCCAGGGCCGGGGTGTGGTCGAACCGCGCCATCATGTTACCGAGATAGGCGCGGCCGAGGCGAATGTTGTAATCGGGATCGCTCAACAGGCGGGCACGGCTGTAGCGCTGGCCGGTGGCGCGGGCCATCCGCTGCGCCGTCGCCGGCATGAGCTGCATCATGCCGCGCGCGCCGGCGCGGCTCACCGCGCGCGGATCGAACGCGCTTTCCTGGCGGATCAGCGACAAGACCAGCGGAATTTCTCGCAGCTCCTGCACCGTGCTGGTGCCGGATGTTTCGACATCGACGACCGGGTAGCCGAGCGCCGTCACCACCTTGTCGAGTTGCGCCACCCGTTTGGCGGCGCGGACACCTTCGTGCGGGTGGCCGACTTCGTTGGCGAGACGGATAACCGCGACGCGGTCGTCGAGCGATTCTGCCAGGTTGGTCAGCTGCCGGATGAACGGCGTGATCGAGTCCCTTTGGTTTTGGCGGTGCAGCAGTCTTACCGCCTGCACCAGTTCCGGCGCGAGGTTATTGGAGGACACGGACGAGAACTGTGGTGCGGCGAAGGCAATCCGCACCTCGGTGTCACCGAGCGCCCTAATCGCCTGCTGGCCATAGAAGGTCGCCGGGAATTCAGCCGCCGTCTGCCACCAGCGCACCGCGTTTTCGTCGTCGCCGGCGGTTGCTGCGGCGCGCCCCGCCCAATAGGCGCCGCGCGCCAGGCTTATCGGGTAATTGACGCCGTCATAGAGGCGCGTGAAATGCTGGTAGGCAGCGTCGGCTTCGTTGAGAAAGCTCAAGCTGATCCAGCCGGCGAGAAATTCCGCCTCGGCAAATCTGGCGCCGCTGGTCAGATTGTGGTTGGCGACTAGTTGCCGGGCTTCGGAGTAATGGCCGTCGAGCAGGGCGCGGCGCGCCAGGATCAACCGCTCCAACACCCAGCGTTCTTCGTAGGCGGCCAGCGGCGGCGCGACTTGCAGCAATTCGCGCGCCGATTGATCCTTGCCTTTGCGCCGGCGCCACCGCAGGCGCTCGTATTGGAGGCTCGGCGCGTCCCGCAGATCGCCGGGCACCCGCGCAATGGCGCCGTCGACGCCGCCTTCGCGGCGCATCAGCGCCAACCGGGCGCGACCGAGCGCGGCTTGTGAATTGCCGACGCGGGGCAGCATGCGCCGGGCTGGCCAGTATTTCTGATCCCAGATTAGCCGGTCGAGCCGCTCGATGTGATCGGCATTGGCCAATTGCCGGCCGTATTTGCGCTGGAATGCCTTGTCTTCATGGCGGTTGAAATTCAAGCTTTTCCAATATTGGGGGGCTAGAGCGCGGGCCTCGGCGAGCCGTCCCAATTCGACCAAGGCGTCGAGATGCGCCAATGCGCCGGCGCCCGACACCGGCGGGTAGGTTTCGAACCAATCGACGAGGGTAGCGGCCTCGTCACCTGAGTCGATCGCCGCTTCGGCGTTGCGGCGCAAGCGTGACATGCGCGGCCAGTCGGGATTGGCGGCGATGAATTCGGCAATAGGCGAGAATTTCAAGTTGGGGTCGACGCGCTGATAGCGCAGCCACTCGATGATCTTGACCGTAAGCGGATCGCCCGCTCTTTCCGCGTAATTGAACGCATCGCGCCACGACTGCGCTTGTGCTGCGTGGAAGGCTTTGGCGATCGCGCGCTGATCGCTTTGCGGCTCCGGCGCGGCGCCGGCCGGGCCTGTGATGGCCACAGCAAAACCGAACGCGGTAGTAACCAAAAACCGGCAAAGCGTGCGCATTAACTCAGCTCCCACCCGATTGTAGGGCGGCGGCCAAGCCAAGGCCAGAGCCGCGGCGCGAATAAGCGTCGATGGCGGGCCTTGTGGGCGCAAGGTCTTGCCGGTATCGTCGGGCGCAGTGCGATTGCGCACCGGAGCTACGCGGCTGGCGGAAGCCGGGGAGATAAGCCATGTTTAAAGGATCGATCGTTGCGCTGGTAACACCTTTCCGTGACGGTAAGGTCGACGAAAAGGCTTACCAAACGATTATCGAGTGGCAGATCGGCGAGGGCACTGACGCGCTTGTTCCGGTCGGCACCACCGGCGAATCGCCGACCTTGAGCCATGCCGAACACGAGCGGGTGGTCGAGCTGTGCATCGAAGCGGCGGCCGGCCGAGTGCCGGTGATCGCCGGCGCCGGGTCCAACTCGACCGAAGAGGCAGTTGAACTCACCAAACACGCCAAGAAGGCGGGTGCGGAAGGCGCGTTGATCGTCACGCCGTACTACAACAAGCCCTCGCAGGATGGCTTGTATGCCCACTTCAAGACAATTGCCGATACCGTTGATATTCCAATAATTATTTACAATATCCCGCCGCGTTCAGTGGTCGATATGTCGGTCGATACGATGGCCCGGCTGGCCAAGGATTGCCACAACATCGTCGGGGTGAAGGACGCGACCGGCGATCTCGTACGGCCGTTGGCGACCAGGGCGGCTATCGGTGACGACTTCTGCGTATTATCGGGCGAGGATGCCACGGTCCTGTCATTGATGGTCAATGGCGGCGATGGCTGCATCTCGGTGACCGCCAATGTGGCGCCGCGCGCCTGCGCCGACATGCACGATGCCTGGCAGGCCGGCAACGTCGACGAGGCGATGGCGATCAACGACCGGCTGTTCCCGCTTCACCAGGCCTTGTTCGTCGAGCCCAACCCGGTGCCGGCGAAATATGCGCTGTCGCTGCTCGAAAAGGCGACCATGGACGTGCGCCTGCCGCTGACGCCGGCCAACGAGAATACCCAGAGCCGGGTCCACGCGGCCATGGTATCGGCTGGCTTGCTGAATTAAGCGGGCCTCGCTATACCGGCGCCATGGCGAAAAAGAAGGCGCCGACCCATCGCCTGGTGGCGCAGAACCGCAAGGCGCGGCACGACTATTTTATCGATGAAAATCTCGAGGCCGGCATCGTGCTGGAAGGCTCGGAGGTGAAGTCGTTGCGCGCCGGCCAAGCCAGCCTGGCCGACGCCTGGGCCGGCGAGCGCGACGGCGAGTTGTGGATGTTCAACGCCTATATTCCCCAATACGCGTCGTCGCACGAGCCAGGTTACGAATCAAGAAAGCCGCGTAAGTTGTTGGTTCATAAAAGAGAAATGAACCGATTACTCGGCGCGGTGCAGCGGGAAGGGGTGACCCTGATTCCGCTGTCGATCTACTTCAATGACCGCGGCATCGCCAAGGTGGATCTCGGCATTGCCCGCGGCAAGCGGAAATACGACAAGCGGGAGACCCAGAAAAAGCGCGATTGGGATCGCCAAAAAGCGCGTCTGTTGCGCGAGAACCGGTAATTTCTGCCGATAATAACTTTACGTTAACGTAAACGGCATATATAAGGGTTTCATGACGCAAACGTTCTCGATTTCGGACCTAGCGCGCGAATTCGACGTTACCCCGCGCACCATCCGCTACTACGAATCCGAGGGTATGCTGTCGCCGGCGCGCAAGGGGCAACGGCGCATCTACTCGCTGCGCGACCGGGTGACGCTGGCGCTTATTTTGCGCGGCAAGCGGCTCGGGTTTTCTCTCGCTGAAGCCAAGGAGATCATCGAACTCTACGACGCCCCCCAGGGGGAGGCCGGCCAACTTCGTGTACTGCTCGAGAAACTGGCCGATAAACGCCTGGAACTTGAAGCTAAACGCCGCGACGCAGAGACCGCACTAACGAGCATGGACGAATACGCCGCGCGCTGCCGCGAACGCTTGCGCCAGCTCGAAAATGGCGCCGATGTAGGCGCAAGCGACGGGTAGGAGTCATGACCGGTACAAAATTCGAGGCACGTAATCCTGATTTCGAGGCGATCACCCGCGAAGGATTCGCCCGGCACGGCCTGATGACCCATCTCGGCGTGGAAATGGTCATCGTCGAGCCGGGCTTCGTCGAGCTCGGCGTCGACCACCGGCCGGAGTTGACCCAGCAGCACGGCTATTTCCACGGCGGCGTCATGGGCGCGATGGCCGACACGGCGTGCGGCTACGCGGCGTTTTCGCTGACCCCGCCGGGCGCCACCGTGCTGACCGTGGAATACAAGATGAACATGACCGCGCCGGGCGAGGGCGAGCGTTTGATCGCGCGCGGCTGGGTCAAACGGCCGGGCCGTACCCTGATCATCACCCACGGCGACGTTTTCGTGATCAAAGACGCGATCGAGACCTTGTGCGCCACCATGTTGCAGACGATCATGGTGTTGCCGGAAAGCGAGTCGCGGCCGGCGGGCTGAAATGGCTGGCTGGGAATTGGAAGGAGCCAACGAATGATCCCGAACCAGTACCCGACGCTCAATTTCGACCTCGGCGAGACCGCCGACATGCTGCGCGATTCGGTGCACAGTTTTTCCGACGACCATATCGCGCCGCGCGCCGAAGAGATCGACCAGACCAACGAGTTTCCGCGCGACCTGTGGCCGATGATGGGCGAGCTTGGACTGCACGGCATCACGGTGGAAGAGGAATATGGCGGCGCCGGGCTGGGATATCTGGAACATTGCGTCGCCATGGAAGAGGTCAGCCGTGCCTCGGCCTCGGTTGGCCTGTCCTACGGCGCCCATTCGAACCTGTGCGTCAACCAGATCCGCCGCAACGGCACCGAAGACCAGAAGAAACGCT
>JBFKGW010000015.1:0-13355 GCA_041633145.1 Alphaproteobacteria bacterium | reverse complement strand
TCGGGCGGAGTGGTGGCGAACTCCATCGTATAGGTCTTGAGGTCGGCGCCGGCACAGAAGGCCGCGTCGCCGGCGCCGGTGATCACCGCAATACGCGCGTCGTCATCGGCATCGAAGGCCTTGAAGGCGTCGATGAGCGCGTCGTTGGCCGCGAAATCCAACGAGTTCATCTTGGCCGGGCGGTTGATGGTAATCAGCCGAACCGCGCCGTCCGCCTGATAGAGAATATCGTCGCTCATGGGCCTGCCTTCCTGCTCCGGTCAACGGAATTTTGCCGATAATGGCCCAGGTTTGGCCGCCCTTCGCAAGGCCCAATGCGCGATGGATTTGGGGCGGGGGTTGAGTTTCGCGCCAAAATGCGCTCCAACTGCGCTCGCGGCGCCCCCTTAGGCGGCAACAACGTATGGATACAATATGGCGAAAGAGGACCTTCTCGAATTTTCCGGCACCGTGACCGAGGTGCTGCCCAACGCGATGTTTCGCGTAAAGCTCGATAACGACCATGAAGTGCTGGCCCACACGGCCGGCAAAATGCGCAAGCACCGCATCCGCGTGCTGGCGGGCGACAAGGTCAATGTCGAGATGACGCCCTACGATCTGACCAAGGGCCGTATCACCTTCCGCTTCAAATAAGGTCGCGCAGCGTGGGCTGCCTTCCTGCCGATTTCACGCTCCCAGACCGCCGCCAGCCGGGCTGTGGCCGGCCGGGCAAATGACGTGGCGTCGCCGCTGATCCTGGCGTCCGCGTCGCCGCGCCGGCGCGACTTGCTGGCGCAAGTGGGCCTCTTGCCCGACGAGATCGACCCCGCCGACATCGACGAGACCGCCGGCAAGAGCGAACTGCCGGGACCGCTGGCACGCCGCCTCGCCGAAGATAAAGCCGTTGCGGTTGCCGACCGGCACCGCGATGCGTTCGTGCTCGGCGCCGATACCGTGGTCGGCGTCGGCCGGCGCATCGTCGGCAAGCCGCGCGATGCCGACGAGGCGCGGCGGTTCCTCGAATTGCTGTCGGGCCGCCGTCACCGGGTCTACGGCGGCATCTGCGCGGTCGCGCCGGACGGCCGCCGCACGACGCGCCTGGTGACCACCGTGGTGCGCTTCAAACGTTTGAGCCGCGCCGAGATCGACGCCTATCTGGCGACCGGTGAGTGGCAGGGCAAGGCCGGCGCCTACGCCATCCAGGGTCACGCCGCCGCGTTCATCCCGGCGATCAACGGCTCCTACACCAATGTAGTCGGCCTCGACGTGGCGGCCGTCGCCGCCATGCTCGCCGGCCTAGGGTATTCGCGGACGTGAGCGGCGCGACGCTACTGATCGAGCGCTTCCCCGGCGAGACCCGCGCCGCCCTGCTGCGTGGCAAGCAGGTGTGGCAGGTCGACCATTTGCGCGACAACGAGCCGGCCACGCGGGGCGGCGTTTATGTGGGCCGGGTGCGCCGTCTCGAGCCGGCGATGAACGCCGCCTTCGTCGATATCGGTCTCGCCGCCGACGGCTTCCTGCGCGCCCGCGATGCCGCCGGGCCGGAAACCGCGGGTCGGCGCGCGCGCATCGCCGAAGTGGTGCACGAGGGCCAGGCGGTGGTGGTCGAGGTTGCCGCCGAGGGTTTCGCCGGTAAGGGGCCGCGGCTGGTGCGCTTGCCCGACGAGGTCGAAAGCCCGCAAGCGCCGGTGCCGGCGTGCCTCACACCACCGCCCGACGCGGCCGCGCGCATTTTGGCGGCCTACGCCGGCGACGGTGTGACGCGCATCGTCTGCAACGATGGCGGCGTGCAGGCCGAAGTGCGGCGCTGGCTCGACGAGGAGGCACTCGACGCCGACGTGACGGTGGTGCGCGAGAACGGCGCCCTGTTCGAGCCGCACGGCGTCGAAGCGGCGATCGCCGAGGCGCTGACGCCACGAGTCGCGGTGGGCGAGGGCGCCGAACTGGTGTTCGACCAGACCGAGACCCTGTGCGCCATCGATGTCAACTCGTCGCGCCAGGTTGGCAAGGCGGGGCGTGGCGCGCGCGATGTCAACCTGGCGGTGGCGCCGGAGATCGCCCGCCAGCTGCGGCTGCGCGCGATCGGCGGCGCCATCGTCATCGACGCGCTGA
This sequence comes from Alphaproteobacteria bacterium, assembly GCA_041633145.1. Classification (GTDB taxonomy): domain Bacteria; phylum Pseudomonadota; class Alphaproteobacteria; order UBA6615; family UBA6615; genus JBFKGW01. The sequence continues at coordinate 11,264 of JBFKGW010000015.1, read as the reverse complement.
AGATGGCGCGCGGCGAGGACCGCAAGCAGGTGCTGACGGCGCTGCGCCGCTATCTCAAGGGCGACCCGGCGGCCTGCCACGTGCTCGGTATCTCCCATTTGGGGCTGATCGAAATGACCCGCACCCGGCTGGGGCCGTCGCTCGCCGAACGCCTGCTGGAGCCGGCGGCGGCACCGCGTCTGCGGCCCGAGACTGCGGCCTATGGCGCGATCCGCGATCTGATGGCCGGCGCGCGCCACCAGGCGGCGGGCCACTATGTGCTGCGCGCCGCGCCCGCCGTCGCCGACGTTTTGCACGGTGCGCTCAGCGGCCCCTTCGACGAAGCGGCCGCGCGGGCGGGCCAGGTGACGCTGGCAGCCGAGCCCGACTGGCCGCGCGACCGGTGGGAAATTGCGCCGCAGCGGCGCGGCGCCAAACCGTGAGACAGAATCGTGATAAAATACGCCGCTTCGCGCGGCGGCAGAAATTAGCAGAGGAAATACCTATGGCCCGGTGTCCCAATTGCGGTAAGGCGGCGCTCAAGCGGCACCGGCCGTTTTGCTCCGAGCGCTGCGCCAATGCCGACTTGGCGCGCTGGCTCGACGGCCGCTACCGCATCCCCACCGACGAGGCGCCGGCAGTCTACGAGGGCAATCCCGACGCCGCCAACGACGACGACGGCTAGCGCCGGTGTGCGCGTTTGCGTGGCCGGAAAACGGCCTGCTGCGGCGCGCTGGACAGAACTCTGGACAGCGCCAGCGAATTTTTCTATACCCGCGCGTCCACCCTGTGGGCCCAGGTAGCTCAGTTGGTAGAGCAGCGGACTGAAAATCCGCGTGTCGGTGGTTCGATTCCGCCCCTGGGCACCATTTCTCCGAACAAATGCAGATCCGCGTTGCGACGTCGGCACTCGCCAATAGTCGATTCTGCGCGCGCCTTTTCACTGTTCCTGCTCAAATCGTCCAAGTGGGCCAATCGGTGCGCCTTGCCGGCGACATTTAACCCCCGATTTATCCACGGTAGTATCGCATCCAGCAGGGACGGTTAAGCTTAGGTTTGCGGACCCTCATACATTGCATTACCGCGCAGAAACAGAAGTTATCCACAAGTGGCGGCTTTGATTCGGTAAATCATGCTGACCAGTTAACTAAAATTTTAGCAAGATAGCCCAGCCGAGAGAACATAAATTTGGCGAATCTGCGCTTGCATATTGAGCTCGATTGTCGCGTTCGCTTAATGTTCCTGGATTGCCATCCCGTATAACGCGAAAGATTTGAAACGACATTCGAGTTTGAACGTGTCTATTTGCTGAACTTTTGGCGGAGCCTCCGCTTACTGCTGCGGCGGCGCGGTAATCGCCCGCGCGATGTCGGTGACCGCGCTGATCAGCGCCGTCACGAAGCCGTCGATGGCGCGCGCCACGGTGGTGGCGATGGTGCGGTAGGCATCGGCGGTCTGCTGCTCGCCGACCAAAAAGATCGAGGCGACGGTCACCACCAGGATCAGCGCCGCCAATCCGGCGATGGCGCGAAAGGCGGTGCGCTGTTCGATCTCGGCGGCGCGGCCGGCCTCGACCAGGCCGAACGCGCCGAACAGGTAAACCGGCAGGGCGATCAGGCGCTCCATTCCCTCGCTCAGCCAGGCCACCGGATTAATTAGTTTCTTCGCCGATGATTTGGCGGTGGCGTCGAGCGCACCTAAGAACCGGATCAGCGCGTCGTCGATGGTGTGATAGATCCAGCTGGCGCCGTCGTTGCCGACGCCGAAGCCGCCGCCTCGCTCATCGGCGAAATGCATGCGCAGCTCGGGGATGAATTGCAGCACCGTGACGTATTTCTTGGCGCTGCGGCCGGTGAACGGCGGCGTGGCGTCGACCAGCGCATGGCTGCCCATGGCGTTGGCCATGCGCTCGGCCAAGAACGCCAGGCGCTCGTAGGCTTGCGTGTCTTCACCCGAGCTGTTGGCGAAGGCGTGGAAGCGGGCGCGGAAGTCACGGGTCAGGCGCGCCTGCTGGCGCGCGCCGATCAGCCGCGCGACGATGCGCCAGATACCGATGGCGAGAATGGCGATCAATATGGCGAGCGCGCCGTAGCTTTGCAGCAGCGCGGAAATTTGTGCCGTGGCGTTTGCCAGCATGCCGGCGCCCCCCTTTCGAACCCGACTCGAGACTCGCTGGGAATCATACGGTGCAGAAGCGCAAAAGGCACGCGGCGCGCGTTTAATCCTCTCCCGCGTCGACCAACTTGGCCAGATTGGCGTGGGTCACACCGATTTCGTCGACCGCGGTGTCGAAAAAGCTATCGAGGCGCGCGTGCATATCCGGCGACAGGGCGACCAGCCGCGAACGCGCGTCTTCCGGGTTTTCGGTCTCGACGACGAAGCCGCGCTCGATTGCCCGCTCCATGTACTTGCCGGCGGTGTGGGCGCTTTTGACCGCGGTGAGAAAGCCCAACGCGTCGGTCTTGCGCACCGGCTGAGCGGCGCGCCACAGCCGGGTCAGCAGGTCCCAATAGTTGGCCGAATAGAACTCGGTATCGTCGCCGAAGACGCCCAGCCAGGCGGCGCCCACGCGGTCGATCATGAGCAGATATTCGCGCCGTTGCGCATCGTTATAGTCTGCCGCCATGACCCGATTTTACTTTCTGCGACGGTACCGCCACATGCCTTATTATTGAGGTTAGCATAGTTGTGATTGTGAAATTGCGCGTACCCGACCTATGTAAATAAATGACCGGCCGCGTTGAACGGCCGGCGCGGGGTCACGGGGAGGACAGAGCCATGACGCAACAACGCGGAACGGGTCTGCTGACGCGGATCGCCATTGCCGGCGCTTTGGGCTTCGGTTTGGTGTTCGTCAGTGCGCTGGCGATCGCCCAGGATACGCGCGGGCTCGGGCGCGGCCAGCCCAATTTCGGCTCGACTCTGGACAGCTCCGGCGCCTCCGGCTTCATGCCCAATCAGCGTCTTGGCGATATCCAGCGCGGCTCTCCCGGTGCGCAACTTGGCGACACCCGCGAGCAACCCGACCGCCCGCGGCGCGAGGGCGAGATCATGGGCAGTGCGCCGCGCGGCTTGAAATTCGACGATAACCGACGGTTCCAAACGGGTCCCGACGAAGGGCTGGTCTCGCGCGGCCGCAACCACCGCGGCGCCCCAGCCAACAAGCGCTCGCCGTTTTTCCCCGACCGTCTCGGCAGCCGCTAGTTGCGGCGGCGGGCCGGCAGCAACTCGAGCAGGAACAAGCCGATTTCGCCGAACCGCGTCGCGAACGTGGTCCAATCGACACTGTCGGGATCGGCGATGATTTTCGCCAGCGGGCGCTGATCGAGCCGGAAATCGGCGAACAGCTCATCTTCGCTTAAGCCCCCATCGCGGTCGGTATCGAAATTGGCGAACACGGTGGCAAGGTTGGCGCGCGGCAGCGCCAGCAGGCCGATCGAAATCGACGATCGCTCGGCGCCATTGAGGCCGGAGGTGCGGTCTCTCACAGTCGACCGCGCCTGGGCGCGTACGGTTTCGACTTCCCTCAGGGTGATGCGCTCGTCCTTATCGCTATCGAGGAAGGTCGATACCCGACGGGTGCAGGTGCGCGCCGGTTGCTGGGCGCAGACGTCGCGCAGGCTGGCGATAAAGCCGGCGAAAGACTCCTGCGCCGTCGCCGGCGGCGCCGCCGCGGCGATAATCAATAGACAGCCGCTCAGGATCAAATATCGCAAACGAGGCCTACCTCGTCCTAAGTGGCGATGGGCTGCCGCCCGCCGCCAACGCTTCGTGGAGGTAAAATATTGTAATCGCTCGGCGTGAGTCGATGCCTCTTTGATAGCGCCGGCGGAAATGCGATGGTTCCTGGCAGGCGCGAGGGCGCCGCTCACGAAAAACAAACCAAACCGGGGGGACAATCATGCGTGCTGCTACCTACACCGAACTCGGGGCTGCCGCTGACGTTTTGCGCATCGAAGAGTGCGCGACGCCGGAACCCGGTCCCGGCGAGCTGCGGGTGCAACTCCACACCTCGGGAGTCAATCCGTCGGATTGGAAGGCGCGGCTGCGCGGGCGCGGTGGCGCTATTCCCTTCCCGCAGATCATTCCCCACAGTGATGGCGCCGGTGTCGTCGACGCGGTCGGCGAGGGCGTCGACGATGCGCGCATCGGCCAGCGCGTCTGGGTGATGAACGGCCAGTGGAAGCGGCCGTTCGGCACCGCGGCGGAATATATCGCGCTGCCGGAGAAATACGTGATCCCGTTACCCGACGCAGCCGACTTTGCCGAAGCGGCCTGCTTCGGCATTCCCTTCCTCACTGCCCAGCGCGCGGTCACCTTCGACGGCGATGTCGCCGGCCAGACCATCCTGGTTGCCGGCGGCGCCGGGGCGGTCGGCCACCATGCGATCCAGATCGCCAAATATAAGGGCGCGCGGGTGCTGACCACGGTGAGCTCGCCGGAAAAGGCGGACTATGTGCTGGCCGCCGGCGCCGACGAGGCGATCAACTACCGCAGCGAAGACGTTACGGCGCGGGTCGAAGAGCTGACCGAGGGGCGCGGCGCCGACCGCATCATCGAGTTGAACTTGTCGGCCAATGCGCCGCTGTACGGCCGCATCCTGGCACCAGGCGGCACTGTTATCGTCTATGGCACCGACCAGCCGACGGCGATTATTCCGGCGCAAGACTTCATCGTACGCGGCGCGGCGCTCAAATGGTTCATCGTCTATGAACTTGCCGATGCCGACCGCGATGCCGGGGTGGCCGATCTGAACCGGATGCTCGCCGACGGCGCGCTCACCACCACCATCGCCGCGCGCTTCCCTTTGGACGACATTGTCGCCGCGCATGAAATGGTGGAAGCGGCCAAGCATATCGGCAACGTGGTGGTCGACATCGCGTGAGAAACGGCGGGTAGAGTTCCGCCGTGATCGGCCAACTCAGGTGCCGATCTGAACCGTCGCGGTTAGTTTGCACAGCGCCGCGATTACGCTGAGCGCGGTGATGCGGCCGGTTTTCGGGTTCTCGTCGCTCGGAATGTTTTTGATCGACAGCGTAAACTGCGCGCTGTCGCTGTCCACTTCGATGGTGTGGAAATTGCGGTCCATGGTCGGATCGGCCCACACCTCGACCAGGGTGCGGTCGGCGCCAATGCCAGCCAGACTGAGCGCCGCCGCCACGTTGACGTTGGCCGGAAAACCGCGCACCGCATCGCGGGCCGTACCCTCGAATAGCTTGAGCGGCTCGGCCAGACCATCGAGCTTGATGCCGTGTTCGACGACGAACGGTGCTCCCGCCAGCCCGCGCGGCGGCTTGCGTGTCACCATTTTGACGGAATGAATAGTCCCTTGCGCGGCCGCCTGGACCGCGTCGAGGCCGAGCAGGGCACCGGTCGGCACGATGATGCGCCCGCCGCCGGTGCGCGCTCGTTCGATAAGATCGGGGTTGTCGAGCAGCGCGCCGCCGCTCACCGCGATCAGGGTGCGCCCGGCATCGAGAGTGCGTTCGGCGATCTCGCGGAACGACGCGGCCGGCAGGCATTCGACGATCACGTCGGCGAGCTGCGGCAGCCGATCGAGCGGCTCGACGGCGACCTCGGTCTTGAACTCAGCGACCGCCGCCGCTGCCCTGTCGCGGTCGCGTGCCGACACCGCCACCAGGCGCAGCCCCGGCAGACCCTGATCGAGCCGCTGCGCGACCGCGCGGCCGACCGCGCCAAAGCCGGCGACGGCGACGCGCAGATCCGGCGACGGGTTGGCATCGCTGCGCCGATTGCTTACCGATCGGGCAGATTTGTCGCTCACTGGCATCTCTCTCTAATCCATTCCGCAGCCGGCACAGCTGCCCGACCGGACTCAGCGCCTCCGGCGGCTGCGATCATCCCAGGGCCAGCTTTGCGACCTTTCGTCGGCGCAACACCCAATAGGCGATGAACAGGATGACCGGAATGCACGCCAGCGTCGCCATCAATTCGCTGGGATGGATCAGGGCGACCAGGGCAAAGGCGGCGAGGATCACGCGCAGCGCCAAATCGGCATCGCCGCGATCGCTGAAGCGGGCCTGCAAACTGAACGTTATGCCTGCGGTCGACATCAACACCAGGAACATCGAGCCGAGTTGCGTCAGGCCCGGTTCGAGCACCAGTTCGGGACGGACAAACATCGCCACCATGAGCACGAACAGCGAGACACAAAGCTGCAGCGCGCGAAACAACGTGCCCAGGAACGATGCGTTGGCGATTTTAGATGTCACCGCCGCAACCACCGATGTCGGCGGCGTCAGTTCACCCCAAACGGCCAGGAAGAAGGCGAAGAAGTGAACCGGCCAGGGATCGACACCGGCCTTGATCATATGCGGCGCGATGACCAGCGCGGTCAGAATATAGGTCGGCGCCGGCGGCAGGCCCATGCCGAGCAAGGCGCCGAACAGGAAAGCGACAATGACCATGGCGGCGATATTGATCGCCGCGGCGTCGACCAGAATAAACCCGATCTTCACAGGAACGCCGGTGTTCACCAACGCGCTGGTGAGAATCGACAGGGTCGCCAGCAGCAGCGTGAGCTCCGCCGTCATGAGGGTGAAGTTTTCGAGAAAACGCAGCACCGGCTTGGTCAAATTGACAAGACCGGCAGCGCCATCGGCGTGCACGGCCTCGAAGGCCGCCCGGGCGAGCAGGGTGGCGCCAATTATCGCGAACATGTCGATGGCGGCGAACATCGGCGGCAGATGGGCGACTGCCATCAGCAAGATGAGGCCAAACACCACGCCGAAGAAGGCGCCGATATTAATCCAGTCGGCCAATCCCATCGGTTCTGCCTTTAGCGATCCGGCGAGCGTGCCGTAGCGCACCGACATCAGGTAGACGCCGATCGACACGCCGGCGAAGTAGATCAATGCCGGCGCATAACCGCGCGCAACCACATCGAAATAGCTGCGGTCCAGGAAGTCGGCCATCAGGAAGGCCGAGATACCCATGATCGGCGGCATCAACTGACCGCCGAGCGAAGCCGCTGTTTCGATCGAGGCGGCGCTCGAGCGCGGCATGCCGGCCCGAATCAATGCCGGGATCGTCGCCGAACCCGTTGTGACTGCGTTGGCCGCGCCGCTGCCGCTCACCGAAGCGACGCCGAACGAACCGATGACTGCGGTTTGTGGCAAGGCGTAATCGGAACGCGTGGCGATTTGCGAGGCGCCGGCCAGGATCGAGTCGATACAGCCGAACGCCCGCAACGCGCTCAAGACCAGGACGAACGACCCGATTAGCGTCAGTGCCAGCTGCGGCAAACTGGAAAACACCCCGGTGGTGTCTTCCAGGCTCATCGAGGTGACGATCCGGGTCCAGCTCAGACCCGGGTGGAAGAACATGCCGGGCACGACGAAGCCGTACACCGCATACAGGATCAGGATGATGTTGAGGACGAACAGGACGAAATAGCGCTTGCGGGCAAACTCCATCACCAGCAGAAACATCAGGCCGCCCAGGATCAGGTCGGTCGGGTTCCAGAAGGCGGCGCGGACGGTGCCGATCTCCTCGAACTCGATGAACATGTAGATGGAGACGGTGAAGCAAAGGACGACATAGACCGCGGCGATGCCGACATTCGCGATCAGCCCCAGCCGCGGATAGAAATCGTGCTTGCGCAGCGCGTCGAGGGTGAACAACACGAAGGTGATGGGCACCAACGTGAATGCTAGGAGCGTCGGCCCGCCGGTTGTCGTCAGATAGTACTGAAAGAGATAAACAAAAAAGGCGATCGCGACGATGTAATAGAGCACATTCGCGACGGCAGTTACCCGTGTTTCAGACGCTGGATCGGTTGTCATCGTTCGCGAACGTTAGACAGGCGGGACCGGGAGCGTAAATCGCGCGCCCCCGATCCCGATCCGGTTCAACAGACTAGTTTACTTTGGCGACCCGGGAATCCCACTTGGCCTGCCAGACACCCTTCTCGCGCATGTACTTGGCGAGACCGGGGTGGATCTCCACGAGATCGACCGCGGCTTCAACACCGCGGACCTGCATGCCGGGCATGTCGGCGGCGATCTGCTTGAATGCCTTGTCGGCTTGCGCCAATTCGGACAGGTTCGCCTCGACTACCTTCAGGATGTTGTAGAGGTCGTCCTCGGGCACTTCGAGACCCAGATGGAGCCCGTAATAGAAGGGCAAAAGCGCGACCTTGGCACCCGGGGTCGACGTCTTGCCGAACACCGAGGTGTCTACCTCTGCCACCCGCATGCCGGCTTTCTCCAGGATCTCGATCTCTTCCGCAGTCGGGTTGAGCGCGGCCCAATCGGTCTGCAGCGTGGTTTCGGTGATCCACGGCGCCGTCGTTGCCTCAGCGTTGGAATAAACGCCGAACGCGGCGAAACGGCCCTGCTCGAGCAGCGAACCAGCCGTCTTGGTATCGACCTCCATGTACTCGTGCTTGACGCCGAGGACGCTAAAAGCGCGCTCGAGCTGGGCGCGGGTGTCCCACGGGCGTGGCCCGGTAAACACGCGCTGGCCCGACAGCTCCCGCCACGATTTGATCTTGTCTTTGTCGCGGGCGTGCACGGCAACGCCTTGCTCGATGGTGAACGTCCAGAACGACTGCACCGGCAGCCGCTTCGCCTGCTCTTTGAAGCCCTTGAATCGGTTGATATTGTTGGCCAACTCGTAGAAAGCGATGTCGGAACCATAATAGCCCTCGAAATCGCCGTTGGCGTAGCCCTTGACGGTCAGGATAGCACCCGGCGTGGGCTGAACCGTGAAGCGATAATTCGGCACCTTGTCCTGGATCACCTGGACCAGGTTGGTCACCGCGCGGTGGCCGGACGAGCCGACGCGCGACGTGCCCCACCGAATTTCGGTCTGCGCCGCCGCCAGGGCAGGCGCCATGGCGACCGCGGCAAACGCCAGTACAGCAAGCGTTTTTCTAAGCATTGTAAGATCCTCCCATATGACAGTCGATGAACCGCTGTATCGGTTCATCGCGTTGTTTTTCAAATCGATAATACCCTATTCCGCGCTAACGCGGGCAACACAAATGGTACCTGCACAGCAAGTTTATGACCATTAGACCAAATGGGGATCGGCCAAGTGCGACTTGCCTCGACGAATTCGGACAGGAAACGCCTTGGCCGCCGAGGTCGCGTTTCGGTCAGGATTTTCGGCGGTAGATATCATCCCTATCGTTGCAGCACTTATTGTGGCTGGTGAGCGCAATGCAAAGTGCGCTGCACAGGGTAAGGCTCGCACGCGAGCCCGACGCAATGTTGCGAGACGAAAGAAGCGATCGCTTCTGCGCGCGCGCCCGCTTCGGCGTTGAACGCGCGTAGGCGATCCTTGGCTTGTTCGGCGCGTCGGCGCAGAGCGCCAAAGTCGAGATTGGTAAACGTGCGGCCCGACAGGACCATCCGGCCGCCGATCATGACGCTGTCGACGGCGCTGCTGTCTTCGCAGTTGACGATTTGATTGGCGGCGTCGTTGAGCGGCACGAAATTGATGTTGCCCAGATCCAGAAACAGCATATCCGCCTTGAACCCCGGCGCGATGGCGCCGATCGCGTCGCCCGCGCCGAGCACCGCGGCGCCTTTCGACGTCGCCAGTTCCAGCACTTCCCAGCTTCCCAGCCACTGATCGGGATCGGGCGTGGTAATCCGGGACACGAACGACGCTGCGCGCATGGCTTCGAACATGTTCTGGTTGTCCGACGAACCAGCGCCATCGGTGCCGACACCGACGCCAATGCCGAGATCGAGCATTTGTTTGGCCGGCGCGATGCCTGAGCCAAGGCGGAGGTTTGCGCTGGGATTGTGGGCCACCGTCGCGCCCCGATCATGCAGGCGTTGCAGGTCATCGTCATCGAGCCAAATACAGTGGGCGCCGGTGAAGCGTGGTCCGAGCGACCCCAAGTCGTCGAGGTGGGCAACCAGGGTCTTGCCGTAGCGTTTGAGACTGGCGATCGCCTGAACTTTCGATTCCGCCAGGTGCATCTGGATGCCGGCGTCGTACGCCTCTGCCATGTCGCGGCAGCCGCGAATGAAGTCGTCGCTGCAATGGAGCGGAATGGTCGGGCCCAGGGCGGGCCGGACCTGGTCGCGATCGAACGGCCAGTCGTGCAGCAGGTCGCGACAGACTGCCAGATGTTCGGCGTGCGGCGCTGCGATCATCTTCTCGACCTGGCTTCGGTGGGGTGCCGGCAGGGCCTCCATCAAGCCCGGAATCGCCTGATAGAGCGTCATGTCCGCCATCATCGGCGCCAGCACGACGCGTACGCCAAGTTCGGCGTAGGCTGAGCCGACGGCGGTCATGCCCTCGATCGTCGGAGTCGGCAACTCCATGCACATGTCGTAGGCCGCGGTACATCCCTTGAGCACCATCTCGGCGGCGTTGAGCAGGGCGGCCGTATGCTTGTCCTCAAGCGTAAATCCGCCGCTGATCCCCGCGCTGGCATTGAGCGTGAGTTCCAACGACCATTTGTCGCCCCGCCCTTTGCCCAGGGTGCTGTGGCCGTGGGTGTGAGCGTTTACCAGGCCCGGCATCACCAGACGGTCGGTCGCGTCGATCTGTCGCGCGTCGGCGGGCGCCGCCATGCCGGGTTGGCCGATTTCGGCGATGGTATCGCCGGCGATCAGGATGTCTGCCGGTGAAACCGAACGCTGCGCGATGTCCAGCACGAGCCCGCCGCGGATTATTTGATGGCTTGGCAGATTAGGCGGCATCGCGTTCGAATTGCTCCTGTCTCGGGCCGCTGTGCTCGGTGCGCACGACGTCGCCGAATTATGCCGTTACCGCGGCCCCATGCGGATGGCGCCGTCGAGGCGGATCGACTCGCCGTTGAGCATCGGGTTTTCGACGATACTGACTACCAGTTGGCCGTATTCCGCCGGCTTGCCGGCGCGTTTGGGAAATTGCGCAGCGTCGAGCAGGCGCTGATAGGCGTTTGGCGGCATCGAGGTGAACAGCGGGGTGTCGAACGGGCCCGGCGAAATGGTCATCACCCGGATGCCGTCGCGGGCGAACTCGCGCGCCAGGGCGATGCCCATGCCGACCACGCCGCCTTTCGAGGCGGCATAGGCGGTCTGGCCGACCTGACCCTCATAGGCCGAGGTCGAGCCGGTGTTGACGATGACGCCGCGCTCGCCGTCGGCGTTGGGCTCGATCTTTTGCATATCGGCGGCGGCGAGCCGGATCATGTTGAAGGTGCCGGTCAGGTTGACCCGCAGCGTTTCTTCGAACCAGGCGAGATCGACCGGGCCGGTTTTGCCGACGACCGCAGCGCCCGGGCCGATACCGGCGCAGTTGACCAGGATGCTGGCGGG
>JBFKGW010000014.1:0-13555 GCA_041633145.1 Alphaproteobacteria bacterium | reverse complement strand
GTCGGACCGGCTGGCACGCTTCACGCCGCCTTGGTTGTAGTGCTCGATCACCGCGGCCAAGTCCGCCACGGAACCATCGTGCATGTACGGCGCGCGGCGGTCGATATTGCGCAAGCCCGGCGTTTTGAACGCATGCTGCATCTTCTCAATCTTCGGCAGCTGCTCGCCACGGCCGATATCGTCATCGCTCAAGCCGATGTCATGGAAACTGTCGTCGGTGAAGCGCCAGCTGGAATGACAGGCGACGCAGTTGGCTTTGCCGTTGAACAGCTCGAAGCCACGCTTGGCAGCGGCCGAGATGGCCTCCTCGTCACCGTTGATCCAACGATCGAACGGTGCCTCGCCCGAGACGACAGTGCGCTCAAACGTGGCGATAGCAATTGCGATTTTTTCCGCCGTGATTTCCGTCGATCCGTCGAAGGCAGCGGCGAACAGCTCGCGGTACTCGTCGATCTTTTGCAGCTTGGGCAGCAAATCGTCGAGCGACATGTTCATCTCGGCTTCCGAGGTAATCGGCCCCATGGCCTGCTCTTCGAGCGTGTCGAAACGGCCATCCCACATGAAGATCTCGCCCCATGCGCCATTGAGAATCGTCGGCGAGCGGCGGCCCAATTGGTTCGTGCCATGGCCGACGCCGCGCGGCAGACCGTCACCCCAGGCAAAGCTCGGACTGTGGCAGGTCGCGCAAGAGATGATGTTAGACTTAGACAAACGCGGGTCAAAATAAAGCGTCTTGCCGAGGATCATCTTGGCCTCGGTGTAGGGATTTTCCTCCGGGAACGGAATCGATTCCGGACGTTGATATTTCGATATCATACGCTCGAGGTCGACCGGCCGGTCCCCGCGCGTTACCGCAAGCTGCCGCTCTTCGGATGCATTACCTTCGAAAGATGTCAGCGCGAACGCTCCGCCCAGCAGCGAAACGACTACTATCGTCGCGAATGATTTATTTATCGCCATGTCACCCACTCCACGTCTGCGTTAGCCGAAGCAAATTAATCGCGGCCCGATGTATGCATACACGGCTACTGTGAACGGATTCTTAAAACGGACTACAAAAATGGGTCCGCAGTTGAGCGAGTTCGTGGAGCACACTTTGCAGCGCTTGGCGGTGCACGGCCTTGATCATTTGGCCGTCGTCGGAGAGCAAACCACGCATGGTCTTCAGCAGCTCGACGTCTTACGGCCGAGATGTGCAGTTAACTAGCTGCGACCGGCTTCATCGACCGCGCTTCAATGGCTGACGGCAGTGCCTAACTCAAAATACGCCTGCTGGGATTGGGGGCGCTCGTTTGCGCGCCGCCCACCCCGTATAGCATCCGCCGGGCTTGTGGCTATCTCTAGGCAGCTTTGACGTTGTCGAGGAAGCCGGCAATAGCCTTTTGCAGTTCGGCGGCCTGTTGCGACAGTTGCTGCGAAGCCTCCAATACCTGCGAAGCAGCCGAGCCGGTCTCCTGCACGCTACGCGAGACTTCGGTGATGTTGGCCGAGACGTCCTGCGTCCCGGTCGCCGCCTGCTGAATGTTCTCAGCGATCTCGCGTGTTGCCGCGTCCTGCTCTTCGACCGCCGAGGCGACCGTGGTCGCCACCTCGCTGATCTCGCTAATCGTCTTGGCGATCGCCTCGATCGCGGTCACTGCGTCGGTGGTCGAGGCCTGGATTGCGGCAATCTGACCGCCGATCTCCTCGGTCGCCTGGCCGGTCTGGCTGGCCAGCGACTTGACCTCCGAGGCGACTACGGCGAAACCCTTGCCGGCCTCGCCGGCGCGGGCGGCCTCGATGGTGGCGTTGAGCGCCAGCAGGTTGGTCTGGTCGGCGATGTCGTTGATCAGGTTGACCACCTCGCCGATCTTCTGCGCCGCCTCGACCAGGCCCTCGACCTTGGCGTTGGCCGCTTCGGCCTCGCGCACCGCGCCGGTGGCGATCTCCGACGAATGGGTGACCCGGCGGGAGATCTCCTGGATCGACGCGGTCATCTCCTCCGTCGCGGAGGCGACCGTCTGCACGTTCGAGGTCGCCTCCTCCGAGGCGCCCGCCACCGCGGTCGAGCGCTGGCTCGCCTGATCGGCCGTCGCAGTCATGGTATTTGCCGACGACTTCAGCTGGTCGGCCGCTGTGGTCACACTGGCCAGCATCTGCTTGGCCCGAGCGTCGAAGTCAGACACCATATTGTTGATGTTCTCGGCGCGCTCGGCTTCCACCTTCAGCCGCGCCTCCTCGGCTTCGCGTGCTTTGGCCTGTTCGGCCTGCAGCTTGTTCTGCTCGATGGCGCTATCCTTAAACACCACCAAGGCGCGCGCGATATCGCCGATTTCGTCCTTGGCGTCCGCGCCAGTGATTTCCGTCTCCAGCTGGCCTTCGGATAGATTTTTCATCGCCCGCACGGCGTTGGCGAGCGGTTTGGAGATACTGCCGCCGATGAGGAACCCCAGGAGAGTGATGACCAGCAAGACGAAGAGGCCGGCGGCGACGATCACCGTCTGCGTCAGCGTGCGCGCGGCTTCGACCGCCGCCTCTGCCTTCGCTTTCTCGGCTTCGCTGACTTCAACGATGGCGGCGAAATCGGGCTCCATTTCGGCAAAGATAGAACTCAGCAGTTTGACTTCCGATTTGAACGCGATCGACCCTTCGGCCCAGGCGCGAACCCCGGCTTGGTACTTATCCAGCAACGCTGAGATTTCCGCCTTGGTTTCCTCGTCCAAGTATGCGGTGGCCAACAGCGCGTCGAATTCCTCGCGGCGCTTGTCGATGCGATCGATATATTTTTGTGCGCCCCGCAGCATGAAGTCCTTTTCATGGCGGCGCATCATCAACATTTTGACGGTGAGCGCGTCCAGTTTCGCTTCGTTCAGCCTCTCCTCTGCCGCGCGAACGGCGCTGCGCAGTTCACCGTTCAACCCGCTTTCTTCGTCGAACCCAAGGCGTTCCTGCATCTGAACGACCTTGTGAAATTGCGCGATGTGGCGCGGCAGCGCCGCCTGCAGGCGTTCGACTTCGGCTGAAACACTTTGCCCCGCTTCGGACGCAGCCATTCGGTTGAGCGATGCGGCGACTTGGTCCGCGGCCTTGTCGTATCGGCCGGCGTACTTCATATCGACCCGCAGGAAAAAATCCTTCTCACTGCGGCGCATTTGCAGTGCGCTAATGTTGGCGTTTTTCGCCGCGATTTCCAGCTCGGCAAACGCATGTTCACGTTCGCCGGCTTGCTGCGCCCAATTGTCGCCAACGAAAAAAGCAACCCCCAGGACAGCGACACCGAAAATTGCCAGCGCGCTTAACACCGCGATACGAACATTGACACCGAACCGGCGCAGCCAGCCCGTTAGAAAGCTCAACGACACTTCGATTTACTCCTTCTTCGCGACCTCGCAGTCACACCTGACCGCGCAGAGCTGCCAGCCTCAACCGAACAATCGCAACGGCTGCGATATGACTGAGTTGCACGCCGGCATACCGCCGAGAACTAAGCGAAAAATGGTGAATTATTTCTAAATCGCGATCTACGCGGTAACTCCAAGCGTTACCTCATCGTCTGGATGCCGGTAGCGCTCAAATGGCGTTGCTTCGCTCGGCGAGATCGCAGTACGGAGAAAGCGTTCGTTGCTTAAGCGCTTAACGCCAGCCGCCGGCACGCGCGGTCAGAGTGCCGGGACGTTTTATTGATGGAAATTAGTTTGGGTCGTTAATCGAGGGTGCGTTCGATCAAGCCCTTCAACTGCTCGAGTTCGTCGAGCAGGCCTTGTAAGGCTTGCCGGTGCTCGGCCGAGAGTTTGACGTCGGGTTTGGTCTCGGCGGGCGCTGCCGTAGAACTTGTCTGTGGTTTGGCGTCAGCCGGGCGGTCCGCACCGCGTTTCGGTTTCAACGAGCCGTCGCGCAATAATTTTTGCACACCCTTGATCGTATAGCCGTCGTCATAGAGCAGGCCACGGATGGTCTGCAGCAGCTCGACATCTTCCGGCCGGTAGTAGCGGCGGCCGCCGCCGCGCTTTAGCGGCCGCACTTGTGAAAATTTTGACTCCCAGAAGCGCAGCACGTGTTGCGGCACGTCGAGCGTTGCCGCGACTTCGCTGATGGTGCGAAATGCCTCGGCCGATTTTCCGTCGGTTCGATTCGATAGGCTTGCTGGAGCCGCCATGATTATCTGTATGGCTCGTTAGGGGGCGTTATGCCTTCCGGTTGGGGTGACTCTTCGGTAATCCCGCCGGCCCGATCCACCAGCGCATCGTTGATGCTTTTTTTGAGAACGTGGCTGGGCCGGAACACCAATACCCGGCGCGGTAAGATCGGCACTTCGTCGCCGGTTTTCGGATTGCGGCCCATACGTTGACCTTTTTGCCGCACCGAAAAACTGCCGAACGAGGATAATTTAACCATCTCGCCCCGAACCAGCGCATCGGACACTTCAGCCAGCACCGATTCAACCAGTTCCGCTGATTCGTTACGCGATAGCCCGACTTCTTGGTAGACCGCCTCGGTTAATTGCGCCCGTGTAACCGTTTCCGCCACCGTCACTCTCCCCCATTAGTTAGCAAAACGGTAACCCGTGACGATAAATGCGTCAATATCAAAGGATTGGCGGGCGAGGTTAATCTAAGTTACGGGCTTCGACCAGGTAATTATTGGCGCCGGACCCAGTAATCGCTGTGGGTCCGGTTGATCGTTACCAGCGGACCAGCGCAGAACCCCAGGTCATGCCGCCGCCCAGCGCCTCGATCAGCACCAAATCGCCGCGATTGATTCGGCCGTCGCCGGTGGCTACCCATAGGGCCAAGGGTATCGACGCGGCCGACGTATTGGCGTGCGTATCGATGGTAACAACGACACTGTTGCCGTTGATGCCCAATTTTTTCGCGGTGCCGTCGATAATCCGTTTGTTGGCTTGGTGGGGGACGAACCAGTCGACATCGCTGGCCGTCAGGTCGTTCGCCTTGAGCGCCTCGACGGTGACCTCGGCCATCTTCACCACCGCCTGGCGGAACACCTCTTTGCCTTCCATGCGCAAGAACCCAACCTTGCCCGTCGACGACGGTCCGCCGTCGACATACAGCAGATCGTGCAAGCGGCCATCGGAATGCAGATGGGACGACAGGACGCCCCGGTCTGCCGTCGTTCCCTGCCCGGTTTCGGCTTGCAGCACCAGCGCGCCGGCGCCGTCGCCGAACAAGACGCAGGTGCTGCGGTCCTGCCAATCGAGAATGCGCGAAAAGGTTTCCGCGCCGATCACCACGGCGGTATCGACCTGGCCCGACTTAATGAAGTTGTCAGCCGTCGCCAGGGCGTAGACGAACCCCGAGCAGACCGCCTGCAGGTCGAACGCCATCGCGGTGTCGGCGCCAATCTCGGACTGGACAACCGTGGCTGTCGCCGGAAAGGTCTCGTCCGGGGTCGATGTCGCGAGGACGATAAGGTCGATCTCCGATGCCGCAATCCCCGATCCGTCGAGGGCCGATTGGGCCGCCGCGATCGCCAGATCGGACGTCATCTCGCCGTCCGCCGCGATATGGCGCATGGCGATCCCACTGCGGGCGCGGATCCACTCGTCGGACGTGTCGATGCGCTGCGCCAACTCATCGTTGGTCAAAATTTGTTCCGGCAGATATCCGCCGCAACCGACTACAACGGACCGACGTACCGTCACGATGCGCCCCCGGCTTCGCCCAGGTCGAGACGCGCAATTTGTTCGGCAATCATTTGGTTGCCACCATATTCGATCATGTCGAGTGCGACCCCAATGGCAGTGGCGAATCCCACCGCGTCGGTTCCCCCGTGGCTTTTAACACAAATGCCGTTGAGCCCAAGAAACATTGCACCGTTGTAGCGTCGGGGGTCGCTGCGGCTGCGCAGCTTGTCGAGTGAATGCTTGGCAAACACGTAGCCGATCTTGGCCCAGAACGAGCTGCGGAACGCCTCGTGCACGAACCCGTTGATGAGCTTGGCCGTACCTTCCGCTGTTTTCAACGCGATGTTGCCGGTGAACCCATCGGTCACCACGACGTCGACCGCGCCGGTGGGAATATCATCGCCCTCGACGAAGCCGACGAATTCGCCGGGGAAATCGAGACTGCGGATCAAATCGGCTGCCGCCTTCAGCGATTCGTTCCCCTTGCTTTCTTCTTCGCCGATGTTGAGCAGGCCCAGCGTGGGGTCCTCTATGCCCAAAATAGTCCGCGCGTAGACCTCGCCCATCACGGCGAACTGGACCAGGTTGCGGGCATCGCAGGCAATGTTGGCGCCCAGATCGAGCATCACCGTTTCGCCGCGCAAGGTCGGGAAGAAAGAGGCGATCGCCGGCCGGTCAATGCCGGGCAGGGTTCGCCACTGAAACATCGCCATCGCCATCAGCGCGCCCGTATTGCCCGCCGACACGATGCCGGAAGAGTTGCCGTGTTTGACCGAATCAATGGCCAGCCACATCGACGTCGTGCGACCGCTGCGCAGTACCTGCGACGGCTTATCGTCGGCGGTGACGCGCTCGGACGTGTGATGAATTTCGACAAAATCGGCGAGCCCGCGTTGTTTGGCGACCCGCGGCTCAATCTCTTCCCGGTCGCCGAACAACAAGAATCGCACATTCGGGTAGCGCCGGCGTGCGATATTGGCGCCGGCAACGACGATATGCGGCGCGTTGTCGCCGCCCATGGCGTCCAAGGCGATGTTGACGGACTCGCTCAACTGAGGCCGCTTTCAAGCCGGACCGAAAGCTCTATGTCGCTGTTAGATTTTTTCTTTAACTTGAATAACTTGCCGGCCTTTGTAAAAGCCAGTTTTCATGTCTACATGATGCGGCCGATGATATTCACCGGTATCCTGGTCTTCGACATAGGTCGGCGATTTCAGGGCGTCGTGGGAACGGCGCTTATCGCGGCGCGATTTCGAAACTTTCTTTCTGGGTACAGCCATCGTGATTTCCTCTACAGCGGGACCTACCGTCGGCAGGTGCCGGCGCGACAGGACGCCGGTAATTAGCCAATAATCCGCCCGCCCGCAAGAGTCTCGCGGCCGGAGATGTCTATCGGGTTAGTTCTGGTCCTGTTCTCGCAGTTTGGCAAGTGCGGCAAACGGGCCCTCGTCAGGCGTTTCCGACTGGTATTGGGCGGCTTGGGCGTCGGCGTCGAGCGCCCGGGGATAGGGATTGATCGCCAGCGATAGGAACTCGGCGACGAGTTCGCCAAGATCGATCGAGTCGCCGATTATTGGCTCGGGCGGTTCGCTCTCGTCGGGGCGAATCACCAGATCGGCGGTCGGCTCAACGGGCGCCAATGTGTAACGCTGGTCGAAGTCAGCGTTGATGGTCTCGCGGACTGGCTCCAGCGTGACAACGCATTCCTGAACGACTTCTGCCTCAAGATGGCCCTCGACGACGATCTCGCCCGATACAGCGGTTTTGACTGTCACTTGGGCGGTCAAGGCCTCTAGCGAGAGAATACCGAAGCGGGCCGCCAGCGCGTCTCGTTCAGCCGCGGTCGCCACGATTTCGATCTCGCGTTCCGGAACGTCGGCAAGTTCGGCCAGGCGAAACGGACGCGCAAGTTCCGCCGGCTGGACGTAGGTAGCTTCGGTACTCATGCTTCGGCCTTCCGCTGCGCCGCGACATCGGGAAATACCGCCCGCCCCGACATCAATGCGGGGGTCGGCTGCGCGTCGAGATGTTCGATCGCATCGTGCATATAGGCGATCATCGCCGCGATTTCATCGTCTGACGCGGTCGCCGACGCATATAGATTACGCTGCAATGCGTCGCTAAGTTCGGTCGCTCCGCCGGCCAACCCCTTATCATAGGCGTCGATACGGCCGTACAGGTTGCGCGCTAGCTTTTTGATCCGTTTGCCAATTCCCATGTCGCCGATACCCTGTTCGCGCAGTGTACGATCGAAATCGGCGAACATCAGATCATGGACATTTTGGGCCAGCTCCCGGCCGGCATTGTCGGTTTGACCCAGCCGGCGAAACAGCAGAAATGCGTGCAGGCAAATCATCTCAAAGCGGCCCAGCATCGAATCGGGAACGCCGTACGACAGGTAAAACTCAGGTTGGCGCGCATGCGCGACCAGTCCGTTATAAAGGCGCGATGCGACGTCCTGTCTTTGCCGCCTTGCCTGGAGCCATTTCAGCATCAGCCTATCCGGTTGCCGCTCAGTTTGGCCGGCAGATTAGTTGACACGAATAAAGCCGCAGTGCGATTCTGGCGCCACGGCGAAAGCCCCTGAACACCATAGTCAAAATGGCAATGTTGCGGTCCATAATTAGTCGCACTATTGGCCGGCCGTCGCGCAAATGGCGGAGTTGGGCAATCTTAGCTGCGCTTGGCGTGCTCAGCGCGTGCACGCCATTCGTTAACGTCCACGGCCAGGTTCCCAACCCCGACGATCTCGAGCTAATCGAGATTGGGCGTTCGACGCGGCAGGACGTCGAGCAACGGCTTGGCACGGCGTCAACCAGCAGCGTGTTCTCCAATAACGTCTGGTATTACTACTCCGAGACTACCGAACAGGTCGCGTTCTTGGCTCCGGAAGTCAAGGAGCGCAAGATCATCGCGATCGTATTCGCCGAAGACGGCAAAGTCGAAAACATTGCCACCTACACCAAGGAAGACGGCAAACCGGTAGAGCTGGTCAGCCGGGTGACACCGACAGCTGGCAACGAGCTGTCATTCTTCCAGCAACTGTTCGGCAATATCGGCCGGTTCACCCCAGCCGGCGGCGGTCGGCAGTGATCAGTTAACGACCGCCGCGCTAGCGCTGTCGCGCGTCCCGCCCTTAAAAGCCCGCCAGAACAGCTAAGATCATCAACGCGACAATGTTGGTGATCTTGATCATTGGATTGACCGCCGGACCGGCGGTGTCCTTGTACGGATCGCCGACCGTATCGCCGGTCACCGCTGCCTTGTGAGCTTCCGAACCCTTGCCGCCAAAGTTGCCGTCTTCGATAAACTTCTTGGCGTTGTCCCACGCGCCGCCACCGGCCGTCATCGAGATGGCGACGAAAAGGCCGGTGATGATAACGCCTAACAGCATGGCGCCGAGCGCAGAGAACGCCGCCGACTTGCCGCCGATCAGCAATATGATCAGGAACAGGACGATCGGCGACAGCACTGGCAACAGCGAGGGCACGATCATTTCTTTAATCGCCGCGCGGGTCAGCAGGTCGACGCAAGTGCCATACTCTGGCTTGCCCGTGCCTTCCATGATGCCGGGGATTTCCTTGAACTGGCGGCGCACCTCGACAACGACGGAACCGGCGGCTCGGCCGACCGCGGTCATGCCAAGGGCGCCGAACAGGAACGGCAGCATGCCACCGATGAACAGACCGACAACGACAAACGGATTGGTCAACGAGAAATTGAGCTCCACGCCGCTGAAGTAGCCATGGGCCTCGGGCTGGCTGATAAAGAATTCCAGATCCGACGTGTAGGCCGCAAACAGGACCAGCGCGCCGAGGCCCGCCGAACCGATGGCGTAGCCCTTGGTTACCGCCTTGGTCGTGTTGCCGACCGCATCGAGCGCGTCGGTGGTTTTCCGTACGCTCTCTTCGAGGTCGGCCATCTCGGCGATACCGCCGGCATTATCGGTGACCGGGCCGTAGGCATCGAGCGCCACGACCATGCCGGCGAGCGCCAGCATCGCGGTCACGGCAATGGCGATACCCAGCAAGCCGGCCAGCGAGAAGGCGACGATAATGGCGACACAGACGATCAACGCCGGCACCGCCGTGGCTTCCATCGATACCGCCAGGCCCTGGATCACGTTGGTACCGTGCCCGGTGGTCGACGCTTGGGCGACCGAGCGCACCGGCCGGTATTCGGTGCCGGTGTAATATTCGGTCACCCAGATCAGCAGACCGGTCACCACCAGGCCGACGATGGCGCAGAAGAACAGCGACGCACCGCTAAAGCTTCTGTCGCCAACGGTGAACTGTGCGTCAAAGCCGATCACCCATTGGGTGATCAGCCCAATGCCAACCAGGGATAGCACGGCGGAGGCGATAAATCCCTTGTACAGCGCGCCCATGATGTTGTTGCTGGAGCCGAGGCGTACGAAGAAGGTGCCGATGATCGAAGCGATAATGCACACGCCGCCGATCGCCAGCGGGTAGACCAGCATCATGTCCAACAATTCGTTGCCGGCCAGGAAAATCGAGGTCAGCACGATCGTCGCCACGACGGTGACCGCATAAGTCTCGAACAAGTCGGCCGCCATGCCGGCGCAATCGCCGACATTGTCGCCGACATTGTCGGCGATAACGGCAGGGTTGCGCGGATCGTCTTCCGGGATTCCCGCCTCGACCTTACCAACTAAGTCGGCGCCGACATCGGCGCCCTTGGTGAAGATGCCGCCGCCGAGGCGCGCGAAGATCGAAATCAGCGAGGCACCGAAGCCGAGCGCCACCAGAGCGTCGACGATGTCGCGTTCGCCGATCGTGCCGCTGTCGTGCCACAGGTTGAGAATACCGAAATAACCGGCCACCGCCAGCAGCGCCAACCCGGCGACCAGCATTCCGGTGACCGCGCCGGCGCGAAAAGCTACCGATAGCCCCTGCCCCAGTCCCTGCCGTGCGGCTTCGGTGGTCCGCACATTGGCGCGGACCGATATGTTCATGCCGATATATCCCGTGGCGCCGGACAGGATGGCACCGATAATGAAGCCCAGCGCGACCGGCCAACCAAGCAAGAAAAATAGCACGATCGCAATGACAACACCGACGATGGCGATGGTGCGGTATTGCCGGTTCAAATAGGCGGCGGCGCCTTCTTGCACGGCGGCGGAGATTTCCTGCATCCGCTCCGAACCTGGGCTCATCGCCAAAACCGAGCGCGATGCCCAAACGCCATACAGAACTGCTAGGACGCCACAGGCGATGGCGAACCAAACAACTGGAGCCATAATAATGCTTCCCTTGTATCAGTGTTGTCTTTTGCCGGATTTCCAGCCGCCGCCAGCCGCGGCCATCGGCCGAATCATTAATCCCCCGAAAAGGTCGCGGGAACATGCCAAAAAGGGTTGGGCAACGCAACCGGCGAACGACGCAGCTTCGGCTGGACGACAGCGCGTGGTGAAATTCAGGCGGGTGCTGGCACCCGGCGTCCGCGCAACCAGATAATCGCCACGATCACCAGAACGAGCAATGGCAGCGCCGCCAGGTTTACCGCCGCCCAGCCGATCGTCTGGTAGGTTGCGCCGGCGGCCAGCGAGCACACCGCGACCGTGCCGAAGACGAAGAAATCGTTAGTGCCCTGAACTTTGGCTTTTTCGGCCGGGGTATAGGTTTGTAGTAACAATGTCGTGCCGGCGGTGAACATGAAGTTCCAGCCGACACCGACCAACGCCATCGCCAGCCGCAGGTGAATGATCGAATCGCCGCTCAGATTCACCGCGACGCTGAGCGCCGAAATAACTGCACCGACCAAGATTATATTCAGATCGCCATAGCGCTTGATCAGCCAGCCTGTGACAAAGCTGGGGGCGAACATCCCGACGACGTGCCACATGATGACATTGTTGACGTCGGGCAGGCCGAACGGATGGGTGGGATGAAAGCTCATGAATATCGGCGTCGACAGCATGACAAAATTCATCACGCCGTAGCCCACCATCGCGCTCATCAGCGCCACGATGAAGGTCGGTTGTGCGGCAATTTCGCGGAACGGGCGCACATCGCCGGTTCGTTCGGCTTCGCTTGTCGGCGGAATGTCGGTGAACAACAACAGCACAACCATCATTACCTGCATGGCGATGATGACCGCGAACACGCCGCCGTAAATCACCGGCGCGAGCAAATCGAACGACCAGGTCGACAAGGTTGGGCCGGCGATTCCGGCGAACACGCCGCCGGCCAAGACCAGGCTGACCGCCTTGCTCTTGAAGGCGTCGTCGGCGGTATCGACGGCGGCGAAACGGAACTGCTGATTGGCCCCGGCCGAGGTGCCGAACAGGGCCGAGCCGGCACAAAACAGAACGAAGCTCTGCTCGAACAAAGCAAACAACGCCAGCGCGGCGCCAGACGATCCAATGAGCAGGAACACAATGAAGCCGTTGGCGCGGCCGATGCGCTTCATCAGCTGCGCGGCCGGCACGGTGGAGAACATCATGAAGATGAACTGTAGGCTGATCGGCAGCGTCGCCAGGCCGAACGGCACGCCGAGCACGTCGATGATCGGCGCCATTGACGCGCCGATGATCGACGACACCGAGAAGATCAGCACCATCTGCGTCTGCCCGAATGCCTGGCACACGGACAACAGGGAAACGTTTCGAACAGCTCTCGTTACGCGCATCGGCGGAACATCGGCGAACGCCGCAGAAATTACAAGGCAAGAATGTGAATAGCAGGGTTGTGCCAGTTACGCGCCTTTACGCATCAGCGTCGTGACCACAACGTCGACCACCACGCCTTCGCCGAATTCGCGAGCGGACACCACGAGCATGCGCCGCTTGACCGCGTCCACGCTGACTTTCCTGCCGGTGAATTCTTCCCGCTCAAACATGTCGTGAAGTTCGCGGAACATGGCATCGCGCAGGCGTCGCCGCGATTCGACAATTTCGGAGCGTGCGCCTTCCTCGGCAATTTCGAGCGTCAGCACGGCGGTAAAGACGCCGGCTGGCTGATCGTCTCGGAAAATCGTCGCCGTAATTGGATCGAGCTCGACGTAGATATGCTTTTGTTCGGACTTGGCATTGCCGTGCGCCGTTGCCTCCGACTTTTCGCTACCGCCGCTTAAGAAAAAAAAGGCGCCGCCGCCGGCCAGTAAAAGAACGGCGACGAGCGGTATCAGAATCTTTTTCATGACCTGACCGCCTCAGCCTTCAGTCACCCAGATATTACGCAACACAACATCGTAGACAGTCCCTGGCCCGAGCAGACGTAGGTTCTCGGCGCGAACACGATTCTTGATATGGGTGACCTCAACATTACCGTCGTCAGCGCCCGGCAATGGCCGGTCGCTCAGGGTGCGCAGGTAGGCTTCGTAAAGCCTCGGTAATTCCCGTTCCACCCGGCGTTCGTTCTCGCTGTCTTCTTCGACCTCGAGCGACAGCGTCACGACGACGTTTTTCAACTCGCCCTTACCGGTTTCCACTTGGATAAATATCGGCTGCAGATCGATATAGGCGAGCTGCTGCGGCTTTTCGATGACCGGCGGTGTGTCCTCCACTTCGACTGTCGTTTCCTCGTCGCCTTTAAATACCAACCACCCGCCAGCGCTGGCGGCGATAAGTAAAATACCGACGAGCGGAACCAGAATGAGTTTTATGTTGATAGTTCGAGCCGGAACGACGCCCGCGCGCATATCGCGGATTTCTTCTTCGTAGTCTGCCTTAGATTTACTTTTGGAAGTGTTGGTATCCGCCATTGCCAACCTCTACGCTTCGTCCCTTCTCGTCGCGAACTGTGACAGCGTTGGGTTGGGCGTTTTCACCGATCACCCGACCGATCCGCGTTAGACCGACATCGCTGTTCGCGGCGACCCGCCGCAGCTGTTCGGACACATTTGCCGGCGCGGTGAAAACCAATTCATAGTCGTCTCCACCGGTTAGCAGACTAACGCGCAATTGTTGATCGT
>JBFKGW010000013.1:0-13979 GCA_041633145.1 Alphaproteobacteria bacterium | reverse complement strand
GACGAAGGGATTGTCTGGACCGGCCAGCGTGTCCCACGTTTCGGCCGGTATATCGGCTATTTTATCGACGACGCGAGCTGTAACGGCGCCGTTTCCGTCGGGCATCGGCTAGAAACACATCTTGGGTTGCGCCTGGATCGATACAGTAGGGGGGATAGCGAGTTGCGCCAAGGGTCCGATTGCCGCAGCAAAAATTTCTAGGCTTCGCGGGCGATCGGTTCGCTCGAAGCGAATTCGAACTCAAGCGTCGAGTGGGTGATATCAAAGTTATCTGCTAGGCGCTGCCGCAAGGTCAGCTTGATCGGCTGCATATTGGCCGGACCGTCGATGACGACATGACCTTCGAACGAGCGCCGGTGCTCGTCGATATGCCAGATATGGACATGGTGGATATCGAGAACACCGTCGACCTGCGCCAGGTCGTCGGTCACCGCGGTCACTTCCAAATCCTTCGGCACACCCTGCATGAGAATATGGATCGCCTTTGGGATCTCGATGCCGGCATGGGCGAGTATGTAACTGGCGATCGCCAGGGTGACGATGGCGTCGACAAAGTGCCAGCCAAAAGTGAGGATCAGCACGCCGCCGATGATGACACCAAGCGAGGCTAACGCGTCGGAAAAATTATGAATGAAGGCGGCGCGCACGTTCATGCTTTGCTTGGCCATGCGGTAGGTGAGGGCGACTGTCGCCAAATCGACCGTGAGCGCCAGGCCGGCCAGGATGACCACCGTCCAACCCTCGACCGGTTGTGGATCGAGCAGCCGTTTGATCGCTTCGACGATCAGGAACAGGCCGATGAAGATCAGCCACGAGAGATTAAACACGGCGCCGATCAATTCGGCGCGGCCGTGACCGAAGGTGTGATGCTCGTCTGCCGGCGTGCGCGCGATACGGCGCGCGATCAAGGCAATGGCTAACGCCGCCGCATCGCTGAGATTGTGAATCGCGTCGGCAATCAGGGCCAGGCTACCCGCGAAGACGCCGCCGACAATTTGTGCGACGGTTAGCAGGACATTGGCGCCGATTGCGGCCCACAGACGCTTGTCGCCGCCTGCCGCCGAGGCCAAACCGTGGTGATGGTGTTCGTGTGCCACGTAAATCCGCGAGATGCTTTGACGCTGCTAGTTCACTTCGAAGACCGCCTCGACTTCGACCGCGACACCGAGCGGCAGCGCGGCCATGCCAACCGCGGCGCGGGCATGGCGGCCAGCCTCGCCCAGTACCTCGACCAGCAGGTCGGAGGCGCCGTTGACCACCTTTGGCTGGTCGGTGAAGTCGGCAGTGCTGGCGACGAAGCCGGAAACTTTGACGCAGCGCACCACCCGGTCCAAATTGCCGTCGAGGGCCGCCTTGGCCTGGGCCAGAATCGACAACGCACAGGTACGCGCTGCTGCCGCACCATCCTCGACGCTCAGTCCGTCGCCAAGCGTCCCAATGAACGCCGGCTTACCATCGACGATGGGAATCTGGCCGGAAATGAACAGCAGGTCGCCGGTTCGCACGAACGGCACGTAGTTTCCCGCCGGCGCATTGGCCGGCGGCAGCTCGATACCGAGTTCTCCAAGTCGCTCATCGATTTTCCCAGCCATTTGTGTCACTCCCCTGAAATTCTGCTCCTGCCACTATAGAGGCTGGCGCCGCGCCGGCGCAAAAAAAGGGGTGTGCACGAATGCACACCCCAAGGTCAGGGAGGAGAGTAGCCCGGCGCCCGGGAGAGAGGGGGCGCGGGGCTGACATTCGGGCCGGGACATGTCCGAGCCCGACCCGAATCTCTTCAGCTACACCCGCTTGTCGTGCCGCAGGTGTCGCATTTCAGGCATGTTCCGTTCCTCACGAGTGTGAAGTTGCCGCATTCGCTGCACGCGTCGCCCTCATAACCTTTGAGACGCGCCGTGCGAATGCGCTCGATACGTTCTTCTTGCACGATGTATTCCAGGTCGAGTTGCTTGCCGGCTGGTGGCGTCAGGGTGACCACTTCGATCTGTGCTTCGGCTTCCATGCGCACCGCGCCATCGGTGCCAGTCGCCTCAGTCATTGCTTCCGAATTGGTCTCGAGGTCCGGCCGGGGCGACTCGTCGGGCCCCAGCCGCCCGCCTTCGATGACCGACAGGCTCGCCCGCACATAGCCGTTACTCACTGCCAATTCGCTGGGACTCGGCGTCGGTTGCAGCGCCTCGTCGGATTCGCCACGCCCCATGGTGTCGGGTTCCAGATCGTCGATTTCCACATGCGCCAGATCGTGGCGGCCCATATAGCTGATCGCCAATTCCCGAAAAACGTAATCGAGGATCGAACTCGCCATCTTGATAGCGTCGTTGCCTTCGACCGGGCCCGATGGTTCGAACCGGGTGAAGGTGTAGGCATCAACGAATTCTTCCAGCGGTACCCCGTACTGCAGGCCGATCGAAACCGCGATGGCGAAATTGTTCATCAGCGAGCGGAAGGCGGCGCCTTCCTTGTGCATGTCGAGGAAGACCTCGCCCAGCGAGCCATCGTCGTATTCGCCAGTACGCAAATAGACCTTATGCCCGCCGACGATCGCTTTCTGAGTGTAGCCTTTACGGCGGTCGGGCAGGCGCCGGCGATTGACGTGACGCTCAATGACCCGCTCGACAATTCGCTCGGCGACCATTTCCGCCCGCACTGCCGACGGCGCCTCGACGATATCGTCGATCCGGTCGGCGGCCGCGTCATCGTCGTCGCTGCCGGCCAGCACCAGCGACTGCAAAGGCTGGCTTAGCTTCGAGCCGTCGCGATAGAGCGCATTCGCCTTCAAGCCAAGTTGCCACGACAGCATGTAAGCGCTCTTGCAGTCGCTTACCGAGGCGTCGTTGGGCATATTGATGGTTTTCGAGATAGCGCCGCTGATGAACGGCTGCGCCGCCGCCATCATGCGAATGTGGCTCTCAGCGGATAGGTAGCGCGTACCGGTTCGCCCGCATGGGTTGGCGCAATCGAACACCGGCAGATGCTCCGGCTTGATGTGCGGCGCGCCTTCCAGGGTCATGGCGCCGCACACATAGGTGTTGGCCGCTTCGATCGCCGCGTCGCTAAAGCCAAGGTGGGCCAGCAGATCGAAGGTGTAATCGTCGAGCTGTTCGGCGGAGACGCCCAACGTCTCGGTGCAGAACTCTTCGCCAAGCGTCCATTTGTTGAAGGCGAACTTGATGTCGAACGCGTTGGGAATGGCCTCTTCGATCGCTGCGATCTGCTCTGCGCCGAACCCCAGTTCGCCGAGCGTTTGGTGGTTGATGTGGGGCGCGCCGTTCAGGGTTCCATGGCCAACCGCATAAGCGACCATTTCGGCGACGTCGTCCTCGTCGTAGCCCAACACCTTGAGCGCCTCGGGCACCATTCGGTTGATGATTTTGAAATAGCCGCCGCCGGCCAGTTTTTTGAACTTCACCAGGGCGAAGTCGGGTTCGATGCCGGTGGTGTCGCAGTCCATCACCAGTCCGATTGTCCCCGTCGGCGCGATCACCGAGGTTTGCGCATTGCGGAAGCCGTGGCGTTCGCCGAGGTCCAGCGCCCGGTCCCAGGCTGCGCGCGCCGCCGCCACCAACTCGTCGTCGGGACAAGCGTTGGCGTCGAGCGGCACTGGCGCTATCGAGAGTTTTTCGTAGCCTTTTAACCTGCCGTGCGCCGCGCGCCGGTGATTGCGGATGACCCGCAGCATGTCGCCGGCATTGGCTGTGTAACCGGGAAACGTCCCCATGGCGCTGGCGACCTCGGCCGAGGTGGCGTAGCCGATGCCAGTCATTAACGCGGTCAACGCGGCGCACAGGGCGCGGCCCTCATCACTGTCGTAGGCGATGCCAGACGCCATCAGCAGCCCACCGATATTGGCGTAGCCCAAACCGAGCGTGCGGAACTCATAGCTGCGCCGGGCGATTTCCTTCGACGGGAATTGCGCCATCAGCACCGACAATTCCAGGGTGACGGTCCACAGGCGCACGGCGTGTTCGAACGCCTCGATATCGAAGCTGCCATCGGCGCACCGGAAGGCGAGCAGATTGAGCGACGCCAGATTGCACGCCGTGTCGTCCAAGAACATATATTCCGAACATGGGTTCGAGGCGTTGATGCGGCCCGACTTGGGGCAGGTGTGCCAATCATTGATGGTGGTGTCGAATTGCAGGCCGGGGTCAGCACTCGACCAGGCCGCGCCGCCGATCTTGTCCCACAGCTCACGCGCCGAAACGGTCTTCGCCGTGCAGCCATCGGTGCGCCGGCGCAATTCCCAGCCGTCGTCCTGCTCGACCGCGCGCAGAAATGCGTCGGTAACCCGTACCGAATTGTTGGAGTTCTGGCCGGAGACCGTGCGGTAAGCCTCCGAATCCCAATCGGTGTCGTAGATCGGGAAGACCATCTCGCGATAACCCTGACGCGCAAACTGAATGGCCCGCTGGACATAGTTATCCGGCACCATGTCGCGGCGCGCCGCCCGGACGGCGCGCTTCAAAACCGGGTTTTCGGCCGGGTTGAACCGCTCGTCGCCGTCGCCTGCCACGTCGTCTGCATGGCAAGCATCCATAATCGCGGTCAGGTGGCTGCGGCAGATCTTCGAGCCGGCGACCAGCGCCGCCACCTTCTGCTCCTCGAACACCTTCCACTCGATGAACTCTTCAACGTCGGGGTGGTCGATATCGACCACCACCATCTTCGCCGCCCGGCGCGTCGTGCCGCCCGACTTAATTGCGCCGGCGGCGCGATCGCCGATCTTCAGGAAACTCATTAGGCCGGACGACTTGCCACCCCCCGACAGCGATTCGCCAGCGCCCCGTAGGTTGGAAAAGTTGGTGCCGGTTCCCGAGCCGTACTTGAACAGCCGAGCTTCGCGGGTCCACAGATCCATGATGCCGCCGTCGGTGACCAGATCGTCGGCAATCGATTGGATGAAACAGGCGTGCGGTTGCGGGTTCTCGTAGGCGCTCTTCGAGCGGGTCAGCTTGCCGCTGCGATAATCGACGAAATAATGGCCTTGGCTGGGGCCATCGATTCCATAGGCCCAATGCACACCGGTGTTGAACCACTGCGGGCTATTCGGCGCCGCCATCTGCCGCGCCAGCATGTAGCGCGTCTCGTCGAAGTAGGCCTGGGCGTCTTCGGCGCTATCGAAATAACCGCCCTTCCAACCCCAATAGGCCCAGGTGCCGGCCATCCGCTCGAAGACCTGGCGCGCATCGCACTCGCCGCCGTAGCGATCGCCTTCGGGCAGTTCCTCTAGCGCATCGGTATCGGCGGTGTGCCGCCACAGAAACTCGGGCACATCGTCTTCCGCCAGCGACTTTAACTTTGCCGGGACGCCGGCTTTGCGAAAATACTTCTGCGCCAGGATATCGCAGGCGACCTCGCTCCAGCCCTCGGGCACCACGATGTTGGCGGCGGCGAACACCACCGACCCATCGGGATTGCGGATTTCACTGGTAGTAGTGCGGAACGAGATATCCGAATACGGGCTCTCGCCTTCGACCGTGAAGCGGCGTTCGATCCGCATGTTACATCCCCCAAAAAATCAGGCGCTCGTTACGGGGCGCGCCGTTGATGCCAGGACAGCCGTGACGGTTCTTGTTTTATCCCCCAACCGTTCGCGGCCTTCTCCGAGTCGCAGCGCCAGATCAACCACTTATGTTCTCGCACCACTACATCTCGGTGAGCCGACAGGCTATACTACCACATATTTGCGTCGCAACTATATTTTGTATTTCATCCACAAAATCGCATATATCTGGAATCCACTTTGCCGCGCAGAGGCATGACATGCGGCTAGACGTTACGCCGAGCCGGTGCAATATTCTGGCGCGCAAGCAGGGGTACCAGAGGATCGGGCGCTGACGCGGAGCCGTCCAACAGATCGGAACAAAACTTTATGGCGACACTCGGGACGCTGTTGAAAACATGGTTGGTCGGCCACAAGGTGGGCGAGGACTCGTTCGGTAATCGTTACTACCGAGGTCGCGGGCGCCGCGGCTATGGCCGGGAGCGGCGCTGGGTGGTCTACAAGGGTGCGCCCGAAGCCAGCAAGGTTCCACCGGAATGGCACGCCTGGTTGCATTACTTGACCGAAGCGCCGTTGGATGAGGCCAAGCGCTACGACTGGCAGAAGGATCATGTGCCCAATCTGACCGGCACGCGGGCCGCCTACGTGCCGCCCGGCAGCGTGTTGCGCGGCGGCAAGCGCCAGCGCAGCACCGGCGACTACGAACCCTGGACACCGCAATAACCGCTTGTCGTATAACGCATGTCCAGCAATTAGATGAACGCAGCCAAACGCGAGAAGTTTGAAATTTGGATCGGCGCGGTGATCGCCGTCGCGCTGATCGTGCTCGTGTCGTTGATCTTCAGCCCGGCCCGACTGGGCGCCGGCAGCTACGAGATCACGGCGCGCTTCAGCCGCGCCGATGGCATTCGCACCGGCAGTGTGGTGCGTGCGGCCGGCGTCGAAGTCGGTCAAATCCAAGAGCTCGAGCTCGACAAGGATTTTCGTGCCGTCGCCGTACTGAGAATCAACTCGCGCGTGGTCTTGGATTCTGACGCGACCGCCTCGATCGTCACCGACGGTCTGTTTGGCGCCAAATTCGTCCAGCTGGACGTCGGCGCCGGTGACGGCATCATCGGCAACGGCCAGGAAATCGCCTTCACTCAGGATTCTCTGGTGCTCGACGACCTGTTGGAATTGATTATCAGCCGCGCCCGGCAGGCCCGTCGCAGCGCTGGCGGCGGCGCTAAGGAGACCCAACGATGAAGCGCAGCATGGTCGAAACCTTCCTCGGCGCCCTGGTCATTGTGGTCGCCGCTGGTTTCCTGATCTTTGCCTTGCAAGCGACCGAGGTCGGCGCAGTTGATGGCTATGGCCTCAAGGCCCGTTTTCTCAAAGTCGGCGGCTTAGAGGTTGGCAGTGACGTACGCATTAGTGGCGTCAAGGTCGGCTCGGTCACCGACCGCCAACTCGACACCGACACCTTCGAAGCCATCGTGCTGTTTACGGTCAAGACCAACGTTCGCCTGCCGACCGATACCCAGGCGGTGATCACCAGCGAGGGATTGCTGGGTAATAAATATTTGCGGCTGATCCCGGGAAGCGCGAAAGAAATGCTCGCCGACGGCAGCGAGGTCGCCAATACCAAAGATTTCCGCTCGCTTGAAGATACGGTCGCGGAGATCATCTTCCTGGCAACGGAAGAGAAGAAGTGACCGGCTGCGACCGCTGCTGCAAGTAGACCGTATGATAAAATCCGGCGTTTACACCGCGGCGACCGCGTTGTTATGGGCTCTCGTACTGGCGAATTCGCCAAGCCACGCACAACAAGCCAACGACCAGTCGTCGGCGCCGCCGCCGTCCGCCGGCGCGATGCTGCAGGGCCTCGACAAAGTGACCGCGCGCATATCCACCTTCCCGGTCGCAATCGACGAAGAGGTGCGTTTCGGGACGTTGTCGATACGCGTTCGGGCGTGCCATAAAACGCCGCCGACCGAGCCGCCGGAAAGCACAGCCTTTCTGGAAATATCCGACATCCGTTCCGGCGAGGAACCGGCGCAGCTGTTCAGCGGCTGGATGTTCGCGTCGAGCCCAGCGCTATCGGCCCTCGAACACCCGGTCTACGACGTTTGGGTGGTCGATTGTATGAACGCTTCTAACTCCGACTCCGACAACTCCGACTGAAACACCGCCGGTATTTTAATCGCCGTGGCGAGCCGTTCTTTATAGTCCGGCCGCTCGATTTCGATCGCACCGAACTGGCGCAAATGCGGGGTCAGGAACTGGGCGTCGAGCAAAGTGTAGCCGCTGTTGCATAGACGCGCAGCGAGATGGACCAAAGCCACCTTGCTGGCGTCGCGGGCGCGGGCAAACATGCTCTCGCCGAAAAACGCGCCGCCCAGTGCGACACCATAGAGGCCGCCAACCAATTCACCGTCCTGCCAGGTTTCCACCGAGTGGGCGAAGCCCATATCGAACAGCGCGTTATAGAGCCCTTCGATCTCGGCATTGATCCAGGTATCGGGGCGGGCGCGGGTATGTTCGGCACAGCCCCTGATGACACCGACGAAATCGGTATCGGCGCGCACTTCGTAAGGGCCATTGCGCAACGTGCGCCGCAGCCGTTTGGGTATATGAAACTCGTTGAGCGGGATCACGCCGCGCACATCGGGATCGATCCAGTAAAGGTCGGGATCGTGCCGGCTCTCCGCCATCGGGAAAATGCCGCTAGCGTAGGCGCCCAACAGAATTTGCGGAGTCAGGACCGTCATTGGTGCCGTTTAGCGCTATGCCACAAATTTCTCAAGCCAATGAATATCATAGTCACCGGCCTCGAAGGAGGCTTCGCCGATCACGCGTTGGTGTAGGGGAATCGAGGTATCGATGCCCGAGATAACGATCTCGTCGAGTGCGCGCCGCAAGCGCAATATACAATCTTCGCGATTTTCACCATGCACGATCAGCTTGGCGACCAGGCTGTCGTAGTAGGGTGGCACGGTGTATCCGGCATAGAGTGCAGAGTCGACGCGCACCCCGAGCCCGCCCGGCGTATGGAACTCGGTAATCCGGCCGGGCGAGGGGACGAAGGTCTCGGGATCCTCGGCGTTGATGCGGCATTCGATCGCGTGTCCGTTAATGACGAGATCGGCCTGGCTTAACGACAGCGGCTCGCCAGCGGCAATGCGAATCATCTCGCGCACGATGTCGACCCCGCACACCATTTCGGTGACCGGGTGCTCGACCTGGACGCGGGTGTTCATCTCGATGAAATAAAACTCGCCGTCTTCGTATAAGAACTCGAACGTGCCGGCGCTGCGATATCCCATACGTTGTGCGGCGGCGCAGCAGATCTCGCCGATCCGGTTGCGTGCCTCATCGTCGAGCGACGGCGCCGGCGCTTCTTCAAGAATCTTCTGGTGATTACGCTGCAGCGAACAATCGCGCTCGAACAAATGCACCGCATGACCCTGTCCGTCGGCCAACACCTGCACTTCGATATGGCGGGGACGCGTGAGAAATTTTTCCAAGTAAACCGTCGCCACGCCGAAATTGGCCTGTGCTTCGGCCTGCGCCATGCTTAGCCCCGCCGCAACTTCGTTGCTATCGTTGACGACTTTCATACCGCGCCCGCCGCCGCCAGCCGCGGCCTTGATCATCACAGGGTAGCCGATGTCGCCGGCGATACGGATCGCGTCGGCGGCGTCGCTAACCGAACCGTCCGAGCCCGGCACCACAGGGACACCGGCGGCCCGCATCGCCGCCTTGGCGGCGACCTTGTCGCCCATTTCGGCGATGTGCTCCGGCTTGGGCCCGATGAACGTGAAGCCGTGCTCCTCGACGATGTGAGCGAAGTTGGCATTCTCGGAAAGAAAGCCGTAGCCGGGATGGATGGCGTCGGCAGCCGTTACCGTAGCCGCCGAGACAATCGCAGGAATGTTTAGATAGCTTTCGCTCGTCGCCGGCGGGCCGATGCAAACGCTTT
Organism: Alphaproteobacteria bacterium; assembly: GCA_041633145.1. Taxonomy (GTDB): domain Bacteria; phylum Pseudomonadota; class Alphaproteobacteria; order UBA6615; family UBA6615; genus JBFKGW01. The sequence goes on along the minus strand of JBFKGW010000013.1, from coordinate 4,515 downwards.
CATCGGCCAGACGCACATGCATCGCCTCGGCGTCGGCCGTCGAATGGACGGCGACCGTGGCGATCCCCATTTCCTTGCAGGCGCGGTGGATGCGCAGCGCAATCTCGCCGCGGTTTGCGATGAGGACCTTATCGAACATCGGGCTTGATGCGGCCTTATTCGATCAGGGCGAGGACTTCGCCGAATTCGACGGGTTGTCCATCGGCCACGACGAAGCGCGCAAGCGTGCCGGAGCGTGGCGCGCCGATTTCGTTGAAGGTTTTCATCGCTTCGACCATAAGAATCGTTTGCCCTTCAACGACCGATTCGCCGGGTTGGACGAACGGCGGTTCGCCGGGCGCCGGCGACATGTAGATGGTTCCCACCATCGGCGATGTAACCGCACCAGGGTGATGCACTGTCTCGGCATTCAGGCCTTCAGCCACGGGCGCTTCGCCTGGAACCGGCGCCGTTACCGGCGGCGCCGAAATGTCGGTCGGCGCAGCGCTTGGCGTGGCGACCCTGATGCGCTTGCCGGCGTCCTCATATTCGATTTCGCCGAGCCCGGTCTCCGCCAACAACTCTGCCAGCTTGCGCACCAAGTCTGCGTCAACGTCGAATTTATCGTCCATGATCGGCGCTTCAGTTCTTCGCTTTAATTTTGCCGGCTAACGCCTGGATGGCCAACACGTAGCTGTCGCCACCAAAGCCGCATATTACGCCCGCAGCGGCGGCGCTGACATATGAATGATGCCGGAATTCTTCGCGCGCGAATATGTTCGACAAATGAACTTCGACAATCGGGATCGACAATAGGCGCAGCGCATCGAGAACCGCGACCGAGGTGTGCGTATAGGCGCCCGCGTTGATCGCCAAACCGGCTGCCTTATCGCGCGCTTCCTGGATCCAGGCGACCAGTTCGCCTTCATGGTTGGTTTGCCGGAACTCCAGCTGCAAACCCGCTTGCTTGGCCGCTTCGGCACAACGCTTTTCGATGCCGGCCAAGGTTTCGCCGCCATAGGTATCGGGTTCGCGCTCTCCCAAAAGATTTAAGTTCGGCCCGTTGAGGACCCATACCGCCGCGCTGTTTGCCACGCATCCGGACCTGAGCTTGTGAATGTCGGCTCTGCGGTTATCACACAGGGCGAGTCATCGCAACGATAGGGCAGGGAACTTACCAACAGGCACCATAAACGGTACTGCGCCAGAGCTTACGGATTATCAGCGCTGACGATCCAGCTGGCGCTGTCGATGCGCACCCCGTCGTCGGTTTGATAACCGGCAATCGCTTCGGCCAGGTTCGCTTGAATGCGGTGGCGGACCTCCTCGGGCGCTTCGGCGACCAGCTGCGCCATCGGACCGATTTGCAGCAGCTTGGCGACGGAGCCTTCAACGTCGGCCTCGAATTGCAAGGCCAGGTGCTTTGGCGCGATCTCGATATTCTCGAACCCGGCGCCAGCCAAAATCGCCGTCACCCGGTCGGGATCGCGAAATGCGAAGGGACCTGGATCGTCGGGGCCGGGCGGCGCCGGCCGCTCGACATCTTGCGACGCCACCGCGATTGGCGTCGCCATCCACGGATTGAGGTCGAGCGGCTGCCAACAGACGAACGCCAATCGGCCGCCCGGTTTGAGCGCGGCGCGGATATTGTGAAACGCCGCTACCGGGTCGCCGAAGAACATTACGCCGAAGCGCGAATACACTCGGTCGTAGGATTGCGGCTCGAAACGGTGCGATGCCGCATCTTGGTTTTGAAAGTCGACCGGTAGACTAGTCTCGTCGGCCGCGCGCTGGCGCGCGCGCTCCAGCATCGGGGCCGATATGTCGATCCCCAGCACCTGGCCGTTCGGGCCTACCCGGCGCGCCAATTCGAACGTGGTCGTGCCGCAACCGCAACCGATGTCGATCACGCGCTGGCCGGGGGCAAGTTCGGTAGCAGCCATGGCAGCATCGCCGAGCGGGCCGAGCATGCGGTCCTGGCTTTCCTGATATTCCACCCAACGGTCGCCGACCGGGCTGTTCCAATATTCGATTTGCTCGGCGTTGGGGCCGCATGTGTCGAGATTTGCCATGGCGAATCGTCCTTTCGAGCTGCCGGAGCGCTAAGTTGTGACTGCTCAGTATGGCACGCCAAAGCAGCGCTGCCACCGGCGCAGCGACCCACCGCTTAAGCGTTGTTCTCTTGGGCGGCGATGGCGCTGGCGCGGCGCTGCAGTTTGGCCAATAAGCGATCGAGGCTGCGAAGTTCCTCTTCGGTGAGCACGGCGGCCAATTCCGATTCGCGGCCACGGGCGATCGGAACGATCTGGTGATGGGTGCGAGCGCCGCGCGCGGTCAGTTTCAGGATCGAGCGCCGGCGGTCGTTCGAGTCGGTTTCGCGCTTGACCAGCTTTTGTTCGATCAAGCGGGCCACCGCACGGCTGACGCTCACCTTATCCATCGCCGTGCGCTCGCCGACCTCGCTCGCGGTCAGCGGGCCAAAACGCCCCAAAACCGCCATCACCCGCCATTCCGGAATGCTCAAGCCGAACTGATCGCGGTATTCGCGGGCGATCGTATTGCTCACCGTATTCGACAAAATCGACAGCCGGTAGGGCAGAAACTGCTCCAGTACCAGCTGCGATTTCGTTTGCTTTTTCGAACTTCCGTCGCCCGCGTCCATCGAACGCCCTTGAAATAGTTTCATTTGAAACTAAAATTACGGATATCGCGGCGCCGGGTCAACCGGCTCACTCGGGCCGCCGCAGGGCCAACGATGGAGACTTCCATGACCGCACCGACCGGCGCGACACAAGCCAATTCCCCGCAAGGCATATGGGAAAACCCCCTGGGGACCGACGGGTTCGAATTCGTCGAATACTGTTCGCCCGAGCCGGAAAAGCTGGGCGCGGTATTCGAAACGATGGGCTTCACCGCGGTCGCGCGCCACCGGTCGAAAAACGTCGTGCTGTATCGTCAGGGCGAGGTCAATTTCATCCTCAATAACGAACCGGGTAGCTTTGCTGCCGATTTCGCGCGACAGCATGGTCCCAGCGCCTGCGCGATGGCGTTTCGCGTCGACGACGCGGCCCGCGCCTACGCGCTCGCGCTGGAGCGCGGCGCCACCGCCGTGCCCAATCATGTCGGTCCAATGGAATTGAACATCCCGACGATCCAGGGGATCGGCCATAGCCGGCTTTACCTGGTCGACCGTTACGGCGAGCGCGGTTCGATCTACGACGTCGATTTCGTGTCCATCGAAAGCGCCGATATGGCCGCCCACGATGTCGGCCTAACCTATATCGACCACCTGACGCACAATGTGTACCAGGGCAATATGGAGATGTGGTCGAATTTCTACGAGAACGTCTTCAACTTTCGCGAGATTCGCTACTTCGACATCGAAGGCAAGCTGACCGGTCTGGTCTCCAAGGCGATGACCAGCCCGGACGGTAAGATTCGCATCCCGATCAACGAATCGTCCGACGACAAGAGCCAGATTGCGGAATATTTGCGCGAATACCATGGCGAGGGCATCCAGCACATCGCCCTTGGCACCGACGATATCTTCGCGACCGTCGAAACCCTGGCTGGGCGCGGCGTGAAGTTTCTCGATACCCCCGATACCTACTACGACAAACTCGACGAACGGCTGCCCGGCCACGGCCAGGACGTCGAACGCTTGCGCCGCAACCGGATCTTGGTCGACGGCGCCCCCACCGAAGGCCCAGCTGATTCCATCCGCCGCGGATGATCCAGTCCTTACGGATCTGGAAGAGCCGGCCGGTTTCGCGCGCGTGGTGCTGTCCCTGGACGCGGCGGACAAGCTGGGGGCAGCCGCCGGTACCCGGGTGGACGGCATTCTCACGCGAATCTACTCGGGCGAGCAGCAGACCGCGATATTGCCGTTGGAGGTGATCGGAGTCGCGAAGGCGGCGGCCTTTGCCCGCGATGGTGTGTTCGTTTCCGTTGATCTGCTGGTAGCGGTCGAGGATTTCCGGGACGGCCGCGCCGTGCCCGAGCTCGGCTGGGACGGAACGCCGGTGCTGCCGGAGCCGCGCTACTTTTCCGGGTTCAGGCTTTATGCGAAGCGTCTGGAGGATGTGGCCGGTCTGCGGCAGGGCTTGATGGACCGGGGCATCGATGTGCGCACGCGGCTGGCCGACATCGATCTCGTGCAGTCCCTGGATCGTAATCTGAGTATCGTGTTCTGGATCATCGCAATCATTGGCGCGGGCGGCTATGGTCTGTCGTTCGGCAGCAGTGTCTGGGCCAATGTCGATCGCAAACAGCGTGACTTCAGCCTGCTGCGACTGACGGGATTCCATACGCGTGGCATTGTCTGGTTTCCGATCCTGCAGGCGATGTTGACTGGCCTGCTCGGGTGGACGATCGCGGCGGTGGTTTTCTTCGTCGTGCAAGCCGGCCTCAATGCGCTGTTCGCCGCCAATATTGGCGGCGGTCAGGCCGTGTGCCGCCTTGTGCCCTGGCATTTCATCGTAGCGCTGATGCTCACCTTGGGGGCAGCGGCGCTGGCCGCAGCGCTGGGGGGTGTTC
>JBFKGW010000012.1:0-13994 GCA_041633145.1 Alphaproteobacteria bacterium | reverse complement strand
GCGCCAGTTGCGCCGTCCTCGCCGGTTTGTAGACGTCGTCTAATCGGGCCATAGCACGTAGCCCTGTCCGCGAATGGTCTGCAGGTAGCGCGGCACTTTTGGATCGGGTTCGATTTTACGGCGCAACCGGGTCACTTGCACATCGACCGCCCGCACGGTGCCGCCGAGCTGGCTCTGCTGCTGCAGCGCCTCCCGGCTAATCGGATTACCCGGATTGGCGGCCAGCACCTGAAGCAGCCGCGCTTCGGCGCCGGTTAAGCGAACTGGACCGTTGGGGCCGAACAATTGCTGGCGAACCGGGTCGTACTGGTGCTCGCCGAGGACGATTTCGGACCGGCCGCCGTGCCGCGGCGCAGCGCGGCGCATGATCGAGCGAATGCGTGCCAAGAGTTCGCGCGGTTCGAAAGGTTTCGATAAATAATCGTCGGCACCGCGTTCGAGCCCGTTGATGCGGTCGTCGGGCTCGCCCATCGCGGTCAACAACAGGATTGGTACCTCGCTGAACTCGCGCAATCCGGTGGTAAGTTCGAAGCCGGATTCGCCTGGCATCATGACGTCCAAAACGACCAGGTCGAATTCGATCGAGGCCAGCATCCGGCGCGCTTCCGCAGCATCAGCCGACGTCGTCACGCGAAATCCGTTTTCGCTGAGAAATTTGCGCAACAATTCACGCAGGCGCGTGTCATCGTCAACGACCAGGATATGCGGCGTGTCGTCCATGGATGCCAGAGTATACTTCGCTACTGGTTCACAGCCACAGACATAGTTGGGCATTGGGGTAAATCAATGCGCTAGACTTTGCTTGGCTGCGATGTGTGTTTCCCGATTAATAACAAGCCAAAAGGGGGAATTAAGCCGTGGATGACGACGCAAAAAAGACCGCGCTTCGTATGATTCCGTACGGGATCTATGTGTTGACCGCCGAGGCACCCGACCAAAAGATGGCTGCCGCGACGGTTAACTGGGTGACGCAAACGTCCTTCAATCCGCCGCTGATCGCAGTCGCGGTAAAGGCCGATTCGTCGGCCAATACAGTGGTCGGCGAGGCGGGAGCCTTTGCGCTCAACGTGCTCGGTAAGGACCAGCAAGGCGTCGCCTTCGCCTTCTTCAAGCCGGTCGAGCGCAGCGGCAACAAGATCGGCGACGAAACACTGGAAACCGGCGAAACGGGCGTGCCGTTATTGGCGAGCGCGGCGGCTGCCGTGGAGTGCCGGGTGGTCGAAACGGTCGCGCAGGGCGACCATCACATCGTCGTCGGCGAAATCGTCGGCGCGCGTGTCAACCGGGCGCCCGCGGGCCGGCCCGACGAGGCGGTGCTGGAGATGAAAAACCTTGGCGAGAACGTGTTCTACGGCGGTTAACCGCGGCCGCTGCCGGGCCGTTGCCGGGGCCGCACCCGAGCGCGGTCTTCCGGGTTGATGATGCCGCTCAATACACGGCGAAACCCCTCGACCGCTTCCGCTCCGGTTTCCCGATAGGCACGGGCGAACCGGGCCATTTGCGTGGTTGTGAGCTCGCGTTCGAGCTCGCGGCCTTTTTCCGTCAGCGTTAGCAGTTTACGCCGCCGGTCAGAAGGGTCGGCTCGCTGGTTGATGAAGCCTTCCTCGATCAGCGTGCTGAGCACCCGCGACAGGCTCTGCTTGGTGATCTTTAAGATTTCCAAAAGCTCGGTGACGGTAATATTGGGATTGCGGCCAACGAAATAGATCACCCGGTGGTGCGCCCGCCCGAACCCCCATTTGGCCAGGATTGCGTCGGGTTCGGCGGTAAAATCGCGGTAGGCGTAAAACAGGAGCTCGATCCCTTGGCGCAGGTCTTCTTCGCGCAGGAAGAGGGGATTGATGCTGGATTTAAGGTCAGCCATATTGACTTAATTACCTGGGAATGTTACTCCATGCAAGTCCAAGGGATAATAAAATGTCCCAGGGGCGGGGATAAACGCACAAATATGTCAAAGGGCTTGGACGATGCATGAAGTGCCTTACGACGACCGCGATGGCGTCATCTGGTTCAACGGCGAGTTCGTACCGTGGCGCGACGCCAAGTTGCATGTATTGAATCACGCTTTGCATTACGCGTCGTGCGTGTTCGAGGGTATGCGTGCCTATAACGGCGAGATCTTCGAATTATCTGCGCATAACGAACGCTTGCGCAGGTCCGGCGAAACGCTGGGTTTCGAGGTGCCCTATACAGTTACTCAACTCGATGCGGCGTGCCGCGAGACCTTCGCTCAGACCGGCGCCGCGGATGCTTATATTCGCCCCGTTGCCTGGCGCGGGCCCGAGCAGATGGGTGTGTCGGCGCAAAAATGCGCGATCAACGTAGCGATCGCGGCGTGGCAATGGCCGGCCTATTTTACGCCGGAAGCCCGTATGAAGGGCATCAAGCTCGATTGGGCGATCTATCGCCGGCCCGATCCCAAGACTGCGCCGGTCCATGCCAAGGCTGCCGGCCTCTACATGATTTGCACGCTGTCGAAACACGCCGCCGAAGCGAACGGTTATTCCGATGCGCTAATGCTCGACTGGCGCGGACAACTTGCCGAGACCACAGGGGCTAATATTTTCCTGGTGATCGACGGCAAGATACACACCCCGACGCCTGATTGTTTCCTCGACGGCATCACCCGCCGCTCGGTGATTAAATTGGCGCAACAACGCGGCTACGAAATCATCGAACGGGCGCTCATGCCAGAAGAGCTCGGCGATGCCAGCGAGATGTTCGTCACTGGCACGGCGGCGGAAGTCACGCCGATTTCCGATGTCGGCGGCGATTACACCTTCGAGGTCGGCGACATCACCAAAACGTTGATGACCGACTACGACAATTTGGTGAACGGCCGCCCGGTGGCGGTGGCGGCTGAATAAAAAACTCTGATTTCAGCGAAAAAGGCGCCGTTTTCGGCGCCTTTTTTATTCGCAATTCGATGATTTGCTTTCTTGAACCGACGGGCACGGCACATCGCCGTAAGAACAGAACACGCAGCAATCGCCGGGCTGCGGCTTCAGGATTTCGCTGCACGAGCGACACTCATAGAAAGCCTGTCAGCTGTCGCGCGGCATGATCTCCGGTTGTTTGTGTCCGCAATGGGGGCAGGCGATGGTCGACTTTAGGATAATACTCATTCGGCGGCGCGGTCGGGCTTGATTTGCCAGCGCGCGGCGGCCACGTCGTCGCTGGCGCGGCTCTCGACCCAGGCTTCGCCGGCCTCGGTCTCCTCCAGTTTCCAGAACGGCGCCTCGGTCTTGAGCCAGTCCATCAGATAGTTGCAGGCATCGAACGCCGCTTGGCGGTGGGCCGACGCGCAGGCGACCAAAACGATCTGCTCGCCGGGCTCGAGCCGCCCGTAGCGGTGGATTATCAAGCTCGCCTCGAGCGGCCAGCGCTCGGTCGCCTTGGCTTCGATCTCGGCCAGCTTCTTTTCGGTCATCCCCGGATAGTGCTCCAGGGACATCGCCCGCAGCGCCGCGTCGCGATCGTCGACGCGAACCATGTCGCGCACCAGCCCGACAAAGCTCACCACTCCGCCGATGGCATGATTGCCGGCAGTCAGTGTGGCGAGTTCGGCTGCCACGTCGAAGTTTTCCTGCTGCACCTTGATCATGCCACGAGTATGCCCGTCTAGCCGCCGGTGACGGGCGGGAAAAACGCTACTTCGTCGGCATTCGATAGCTGGTGATCGAACGGCACATATTCGAAGTTGACCGCGGCACGGATAACCTGCGGCTCGGCGAATCCCTTTGCGTAGCCTGGGCCCTTGGCGGTCAGCCAGCCGATCAAATCGTCGACGGTGGCGATATCGCCGGGCAGCTCGAACTCTTCTTCGGCGACGCCGATGCGCTGCCGCAGCCAGGCGAAATAGAGAACTTTCATCGGCTCACTTCCGTAAATGGCAGAAAATCTACCATCGTTCCTACAGTCAATTGGGTCGTGTCTTCCGACAATTCAACAAGACCGTCGGCTTCGACCAGCGAGGTCAGGATACCGGCACCGTCGCGGGGGAATTTATGGGCGACCAGGTTACCGTCTTCGCCGGTGGCCAGGCGAACCCGCACATATTCGCGCCGGGCTGGCTTTTTGACGTGATCGAAACCGGCACGGACCTTGTACAGGTGGGGTTCGATATCGGTGGCGCCGGCGAGCCGCAGCAGCGCCGGGCGCGCCAACCGCAGGAACGTCACCATCATCGCCGCCGGGTTGCCGGGTAGCCCAATGAACGCCGCGCCGCCGATTTGGCCCAACGCGACGGGACGGCCCGGCTTGATCGCGAGCTTCCAGAAATGCAACTGGCCGAGTGCCGCCACCGCGCTGGACAAATAGTCCTCTTCGCCGACCGACATGCCGGCCGAACTAATCAAGGCGTCGTGCTCGGCGGCGGCTTCGTTAAGGGCGGCGCTGATCGCTTCTTGGTCATCGGGCACGATGCCGAGATCGGTTACTTCACAGCCGAGACCGTCGAGTAGCGCCAACAGGCTGTAGCGGTTGGCGTCATAGATGCCGCCGGTCGGCAAGTCGGCTCCGGGGTCGAACACTTCATCGCCAGTCGACAGGATGGCAACGCGCAGCGGCCGGAAGACCGTCAGCGAGGTTAACCCGATCGAGGCGGCGAGCCCAATTTCCTGCGGCCGCAGCCGCTGGCCCGCCGTTAGCACCGTTGCCCCGGCGTGGACGTCTTCGCCGCGCAACCGCCGGTTAGCCCCTTTGCCAATGCCCAGTGGGATCACCACCTGCTCGCCGTTTGTGCCGCTCTCGATCGTGCAGTCTTCCTGCATCAGGACGGTATCCGGACCGCCGTCATCGCCAGCAGGCATCGGCGCGCCGGTAAAAATACGTACCGCTTCGCCGCGCTTTTGTCGCTGCGCCAGCGGGTGGCCGGCGGCGGCTCGGCCGGCGATTGGCAGCGTTGAGTCGGTGTCGGTCGATAAGTCGTCGAAATAGACGGCGAACCCGTCGACCGCCGAGTTGTCATGCGGCGGCACATCGCGTTCTGCCACCACATCTGCCGCGGCAATCCGGTCGGCGGCGGCGCGCAGCGGCACCGTCTCGGTTTCGACGACCGGGTGCAACCGGTCGAGCAGGATTGCGAGTGCTGCGTCCGCCGGCATCAAGGCGCCGTCATTGGCAAAGCAATCGTCGCGCAGCTGGACCATTGGCTTATCCAGCTGTTTCCGCTGGCGTGCGCAGGTGCGCGTCGAAATCGCAATACGCCAGGACGTACTCGGCGATCGACGCCGGATTGTTGAGGTCTAGGATAGCCACCTCGAGCTCGTCGGCGCCAGCAGGCGGGCCGTCGCAGGCGATGGCAACCACTGAGGGGTCGGTTTGCGCGATCACCGGCTGTCCGAGGGACGGTCTGTGCACTTCGATTTTGTCGTGGGCGTGATGCTTATAGCCCTCGACGAGGATCAAATCGACCGGCGACATATGGGCGAGGAGCTGGTTGAGGTCGGGTTCCGGCTCGCCGGCTAATTCGTGCATCAGTGCCCACCGGTTGGCGGAGGCGACCAAGACCTCGGTCGCGCCGGCGGTACGATGGCGGTGTGAATCCTTGCCCGGCTGGTCGACATCGAAGGCATGATGAGCGTGCTTGACGGTAGAAACCGTGTAGCCGAGACCGGTGATATGGGTGACCATCTCGACCAGCAACGTCGTCTTGCCGCTGCCGCTCCACCCTGCCAGGCCAATGACGCGCATTTTGTTAATCTCCTGCCTTCTCGGCCCGCGCTGCGAAATGCTCGCTCGAGCGCATCCAGTAACCATAGCCGCTGGACACCGTCAGTGCGGTGGCCAGCCACAGGCCGATAATGCTGACCAGTGCGAATTGAGATGAGTACAGGGGGCTGACAATGAGGGCCGCTGCCGTCGCCAATTGCACCGCGGTTTTGTACTTGGCTTGCTTGCTCGACGGCATGGTTATCCCGCGTCCGGCGAGATACTCGCGCAGAGCGGAGACCAACAGCTCGCGGCTGACGATCAGAATAACCGCGACCACGTTCCAGCCGGCAATGATCTCAGTATCGACCAGGGCGAAATAGACTGCGGCGATGAGCAGCTTGTCGGCGATCGGGTCGAACAGGCGGCCGAAGTCGCTCTCCTGTTTCAGTTTGCGCGCCAGCCAGCCGTCGAAATAGTCGGTCACGGCCGACACAACGAACAAACCAAACGCCCACCAGCGGGCTGTCGCGCTGTCGCCGATAATCAGCAACACCACGACTATCGGAATAATCGCGACACGGATCAGGGTCAGAACGTTGGGTATCGTCATGCTCGAAATCTGCCCGCCGGAAAACGCCGGCACGTCGGGCGCGGCTCAACCATCGCTGTGAAAATGATCATAAACTGTCCTTGCTACCGAACCGCTGATCCCGTCGACCTCTTCGAGGTCCTTAAGTCCTGCCCGGGCGACCGCCCGCGCCGATCCGAAATGGGTCAACAAGGCGCGCTTCCGCTTGGCGCCAACACCCGGAATTTCATCAAGCGGGCTGCTGGTTATCGCCTTCGAACGCTTCGCCCGGTGCGTACCAATCGCAAATCGGTGGGCTTCGTCCCGTAATCGCTGAAGATAATATAGTAGCGCATCTTGCGGCGGCAGCGAAAACGGCTTGCGGTCGACGGTAAAAAACCGCTCGCGGCCGGCATCGCGATCCGGCCCTTTGGCGATTGCGACAACCGCGACGTCGTCGATGCCCAGCTCTTCCAAGGCGCCCACCGCAGCGCTCAGCTGGCCCTGGCCGCCGTCAATCAAGATCAGGTCGGGCCACTGGCCGGCGGCGCGGTCGGGATCTTCCCTGATGGCACGGGCGAAGCGGCGGCTCAGCATCTCGCGCATCATCGCGTAGTCGTCGCCCGCCGCATAACCCGCGCCGTTGTCGCCGGCGGCGCCCTTCATGTTGAATTTTCGGTAGGCGCCTTTGAGAAAGCCATCGGGGCCGGCGACGATCATGGCGCCGGTCGCGTGCTGGCCGCCGACGTGTGAGTTGTCGTAGACTTCGATGCGGATTGGCGGGGCGTCCAGGCCGAACAGTTCGGCCGTCTTGTCCAGCAGGTCTTGGTTGCTGGCTTTTTCCGCCAGCCGCCGCTGTAGCGCATCGCGGGCATTGTCGAGCGCGTGCTGCACCAGCTTGCGCCGCGCCCCGCGGACCGGATGGGAAACCACCACCTTGCGGTCGGCGCGGACGGTCAAAGCTGCCGACAACAATTCATGCTCGGGTACTTGGTGGCTGAGCAGCACCACGCGCGGCGGCAATTTGTCCTCGTAGAACTGGCCGATGAAGGCGGTAAGCACCTCTTCGACACCGACCGATTTGTCGTGGCGCGGATAGTAGGCGCGGTTGCCGTAGTTGCGACCGCCGCGGAAGAAAAACACCTGGATGCACGTCTGCCCGGCGGTTTGCCAGGCGGCGATCACATCGGCTTCCGGCAGGTTGAGATCTTCGACGTTGATGGCCTGGTGAGCCTGGATTTGCGTCAGCGCGCGGATGCGGTCGCGGATCCGGCCGGCCGCTTCGAACTCCAGGTTATCGCTCGCCGCTTGCATGTCTTCGGCGAGGCGTTCCTGGACTTCCCGCGACTGGCCGCCGAGAAAGCTGCGCGCTTGGCGCACCAACTCGTCATATTCGGCTGCCGAGATATGGCCGACACACGGACCGCTGCAGCGTTTGAGCTGGTATTTCAGGCAGGCGCGGCTGCGCCCGGAAAATACCGCATCGGAACAGCTGCGCAAAAGGAACGCGCGCTCGAGCGCGTTGAGGGTGCGGTTGACCGCGCCGGCCGAGGCGAAGGGGCCGAAATACTCGCCCTCGGCAGTTCGCGCGCCGCGATATTTGGTGACGCCGACCCAGTCCGCTGCGGTAGGTCCGGTGCGTTTGGCCAGTGACTTGCCCGAATTATGCGCTTGGCGCCGGCGCTGTTTCGGATCGGCGCCGGTTTTCAGAATCTTGCGGTCGAGGTGGCGGGTAAGCAGGATATAGGGAAAGCTCTTGTCGTCGCGCAGCAGGACGTTGTAGCGCGGCGCCAGGCGCTTGATCAGGTTCGACTCCAGCAGCAACGCCTCGGCTTCGGTGTGGGTCGTGACGACCTCCAACGCGGCGGTTTGCGCGACCATGCGCTGCAGGCGGATCGGCAGCCGGACCAGTTGCGTGTAGCTGGTTACTCGGCGTTTCAGGTTGCGCGCCTTGCCGACGTAGAGAACTTCGCCGTCGCGACCGAGCATGCGGTAGACACCGGGACCCGACGGCAACGTCGGCAACGCCCCGCGCAAGGCCGCCAGGCCAAGATGGCCGGTGCGGTCCGCGTCCGTTTCGGTTTCAAGCTCGGCCTGTTTCGCCGTCGTCATGGCTGCTCAGCGTTGTTCGATCGCAAGATCACCGGTGGCCGCAGGTGTGCCACGCTGCCGCTGCCGAGGACTAATATAAAGTGCTGATTCCAATAAAATTTTTCAACCGGGGCTGGGCACTTTGCGCAGAGCATTAACCTATGCGAATAGCCCGCGTACCGGTCCAATTTGGGCACCCAAATAGATAACATATAACCCCGCTAATATCCGGCCTTCGAGGCGGCTGATCTTGTTCTCGGTAATCATCAACGGCAGCAGCAATATGGTGACACCGAGCAGTACCCAAATATCGAAGTTCATAATCTCGACCGGCATATCGAGTGGCCGGAACAGCGCCACCCCACCGGTAATGCCCAGCAAGTTGAAAATGTTGCTGCCGAGCACATTGCCCAGGGCGATATCGCTATGGCCGCGCCAACTGGCGACGATCACGATGGCAAGCTCGGGCAGGCTGGTACCGACGGCGATCAGGGTCAATCCGACGACGGCACGCGACACTTCGAACACTTCGGCGATGCCCAGGCCGCCGCGCACCAGCAGTTCGGCACCGATAATAATGCCGATCAAGCCACCAGCGAGGAAAACACCGGCGACCCAGCCGCGTCCCGGCACACCGCCGACATCTTCGGCCTCGCGTGCGTGCAGTGCTTGCTCTTCGTTCTCTGTCTGCTCGGCCCTGTAGGTCAGGTAGAGGTAGCCGATCAGGCAAAATAACAACAGTGCGCCTTGCCACTGGTTGTAGCCGCCGGTAACGCCGATGGCGACGAACAGCGCGGTTGCACCGACCACCATCATGGCGTCGCGGGCGATGGTTTTCATGGCCACGTTGATCGGGCGGATCATCGCGGCGATGCCTAAGATCAGCAGCATGTTGACGATGTTGCTGCCGACGACATTACCGATCGCCATATCGGTGGCGCCGGACAGCGCGGCGGCCAAGGCGGTAACGAACTCGGGCGCCGAGGTGCCGACTGCGACCACGGAAAGTCCGATAATAAGGGGCGATACGCCGCTCAACCGCGCCAGCGCGACCGCGCCACGAACCAAGTAGTCGGCCGCAAACAGCAAAATTGCGAGTCCCGCGCCGGCTTCGATGAAAACCAGGTAGTTAATAACAATCTCCAGGCTGAGCCGACGCACGGCGCTGGCGCTTTGAACCGACCCAACAAGACATGGTCGTTACAGGTTTAAATCGCCTGCCGAAGCCGCGGATTCAAGGATAATTCTCGTTTTGGTGCGTTGGACTGATCGACGGGCGATAAAATAGCCGCTGCTAGTGGGCTTCGGCTTTTCCATACGATAATACACATTACCGATATGCGCCGTTTGCCCCTGCGCTACGGTCGCTGCCGATTCGTATTCTCGACGGGAGGAAACAGTGGAAGATCAAATCGAACAACAAGTCCAAGCGGTCACGCGTTTGATCGATGTTGCGATCGAGTTCGGCGTCGCCTACGGGCTGCAAATCCTTGGCGCGCTGGTCGTTTTGGTGATCGGCCTGCAGATTGCCAAATGGGCGGGCGCGCGGGTGATGCGCCTGTGCGAGCTCAAGAACCTCGATGTCACCTTGTCTCGTTTCTTTGGCAATGTGGTCAAGGTCCTCGTCGTCGTCATCGTCGTGATCATCACGCTGGGTAATTTCGGCATCGATATCGCACCGCTGGTCGCGCTCGCCGGCGCCGGTGCGTTCGGTCTCTCCTTTGCGATTTCGGGCCCGTTATCGAACTACGGGGCGGGGCTAGTCATCATTTTGACCCGCCCGTTCATCGTCGGCGATACCATCGAAGTGCGCGGCGTCAGTGGTGTCGTGAATGACGTGACCTTATCGACGACGACCCTGATCGGCGAAGACAAGGAACGCATCGTCATTCCCAATCGCCAGATCGTCGGCGAAATTCTGGTCAATTCGGATGCCAACCGGATCGTCGAATCCCAACTGGTGATCGAATCGCACAACGATCCCGAAGCAGCGATTGCCGCCATCGAAGCGGCCTTGGCCGACTTCGAGGGACTGGCCGAAGGAAAAGCGCCGCAAATCGGTATTCACGATTTCAATTTCGGCGGCATCGTCCTCGGGCTACGCTACTGGGTGCCGAGCAGCCGCTACTACCGCACCCGTTTCGCCGTCAATCAGGCCGCGCTTGCCGCGCTGAAGGCCAAAGGCATTTCGTTGATGCCGGCCGGGCGGGCGGCGATCGTAACAGAAATGGCGCCGGCGTAGAGCCTAATCCGGTAAGTGGGGATCAATTCTGTTGGCTATCGGGGCGGCGGTCCACGCGGAAGACGGCGCGGCGCGATGCGGGGACATCGGGCAAGCCGTCCGACAAAGTGGGCGTCCGCCGACAAAATCCCCTGGCGCCAACCCTAAGGGGTGGGCGCCTTTGCGCCAATCCTTGCGGGTTTCGGCTCGCGCGTAGCTCCGGCTATGCGCTTCGCCTAATCCCTTAGCCTTGACCCAAATTCGCTCCGCCAGAATGGTTCCAACTTACCGGAATTGGCTCTCGCGGCCGGCGCCATTTTCTAAACGCGATTGGGGTTAAAGGGCGTGCGCGAAGGTTTCCGCCTTGACGTTGGTAGCGGTCCGCGACTTGTGATCCAGCTCCAAGGATACCGGCACCGGCGCCTGTAGAATGTCGAGGACGGGGCAGTGGGCGTCGACAATTTGCTTCAGTTTGGCGAGGTCTTCGTCGCTCGCCGAGCTGTCGAGTTCGACGATGCCACGAATATTTTGGAAACCTGCCCGCACGCTGTTGTCGACAGCGAAAAAGCCGCGCAGATCGAGATCGCCCTCGATGCGCACCGACACGCTGTCGAGCGGAATTTCCAGCGCTTCGGCAAAGGCGCGATAGGTGATTTCCTGGCACGAGGCCAGCGCGCCCAGAATTAGCTCCACCGGGTTGGGGCCGGTATCGGTGCCGCCGAGGCTCTCCGGTTCGTCGACGGTTAACGTGAACTGACGGATCTTGGTCTCGCTCTGCAGGCCCTGGACCTGCCGTGAATCGGCCGAGAACTTG
This sequence comes from Alphaproteobacteria bacterium, assembly GCA_041633145.1. Taxonomy (GTDB): domain Bacteria; phylum Pseudomonadota; class Alphaproteobacteria; order UBA6615; family UBA6615; genus JBFKGW01. Next base: position 2,645 of record JBFKGW010000012.1, on the reverse strand, counting down.
GCAACGGCGCTAGCGGGATTGGCGCGCAGGTTTTCTTGCATCAGTTCGACAGCGTCTTTGAGGGCGACGGACATGGCTTGGCTCCTAATACGATATTTTGTTGTTAAAATTAGATTATATCGTATCAACACTGTAAAACTCTGTATATTACAAATATTAAGTGTTTTACTAGATTTGTGGTGGCTGCCTTGGCCCATTGCCAAATGCCAGGCAATCACCAACTATGACGTCAGCGGCGTCTCCGCGAGAGGGTAGATGATGGCAAAGGCAACTTTCGGCGCCGGATGCTTCTGGCATCCGCAGCACGTGTTCGATCAGGTCGACGGCGTGACCGCCACGTGGGTCGGCTATATGGGCGGCGGTAAACCCAAGCCGACCTACGAAGAGGTCTGCACCGGCAACACCGGCCATGCCGAGGTTGTGCACATCGAATTCGACCCCGACAAAGTCACCTACGATCGGCTGCTCGACATTCTGTGGGAGATCCACGATCCGACCCAACGCGACCGGCAGGGCCCGGATGTCGGTACCCAGTATCGCTCGGTGATTTTCTATCATGACGAGGCGCAGCAGGCGGCCGCGCAAGCCTCGAAAGACGCGCTCGCGGCCTCCGGCAAACTCGACCGCGAGGTTGCCACGGCGATCGAGCCGGCGGGGACCTTCTGGGAGGGTGAGGATTATCACCAGAAGTATTTCGAGCGCATGAACCGGCCGAGTATTCTCTCGGGCCTGTTCGGCCGCAAATAACTCTGCCGAGATTCGCGGTCAGGCGATGGCGCTGGCTGGCCGGTAGCGGTAACGGGAGGGCGCGGTGTCGGCCGAAGCCAACCGCCAGCTGGTCGAAACTTTCTTCAACGTCATGTGGAACACGTGGTCGGCGGAAACGGCGCGGGCGATTTTGACCGCCGACATCGATTTTCGCGGCTCGATCGGCCTGCACGTGACCGGGCACGACGGCTTTCTCGGCTACATGCAGACCATCCGCGACGCCTTTCCCGATTTTCACAACCATATCGAAGAGATCATCGCCACTGACGACCGGGCGGTCGCGCGGCTCACCTATAGCGGCACCCACCAGGGCGAACTGCTGGGCCGGCCGGCCACGGGGCGGCGCATCGAATACGCCGGCGTAGCGATGTTCACCATGCAAGGTGGACAAATCTCGAAAGTCTGGGTACTCGGCGATCTGTGGGGCCTGATGCGGCAGTTGGAAGGCGAATAAGGAGAGGCCGCATCGCGGCGATCGATCATGGCATTCAATCATATTCCGCCGCGCCGGGTGGTCGTCGGCAACGGCGCCGACGGCAAATCGAGGGTCATCTTCGACAGTCAAAATCCCCACCAGCATTCACGCGGTGGCGGCTCGACGGTGTTTTTCAACGAGATCTGGACCTTCGACGATTGCCCGGTCGACCTGTCGGATCACCGCGACGGCGGCGACCGGCCGATGAGCCATTCGCCGCCGCCCAACGGCGCCCACTTCCGGGTCATTCAGTCCGACCGTGAGGAGACCAACGTGATCGACCAGGCAGCAGCGGATGACCAGTTCGCGGCGATGAACGTCACCGGTTTGTCGGAAAAGATGGCAAGCAACCGCCATTGGAACATGCACCGCACGCGCACCGTCGATTACGGCGTGGTGACCCAGGGCGAGCGCATCCATGTGCTGCCCGACGGCGAGTTCGTCATGCATACCGGCGATATCATCGTCCAGCTTGGTCATTTCCATTCCTGGGACAGTTCGCGCGGCCCCAACAACATGCTGTTCGTCATGATCGGCGGCGACAAATACGTCTAGTGGAGTGACGATGGCCGAGACCAAGCCAAGAGAAATTCGCCGCATCGTTGCTGCCAACGATGCCGACGAAAACGCCGTTATTTTCGCCGATGCTCCCGCGACGGACGTTTATACCGATCCGGCGCGCCCCGGCTTTGCTGCGACGCGCATCTGGGTGACCGAAGGAACGCCCGCGCCGGTCGCCGGCGTGCGCGAGACCCTTGACCTGCCGCACACGTTGGAGCCGCCGCCCGCCGGCTCGGTGTGCCGCTTCGTCACCATCCCGCCGGACGATTGGTATATGGCCGACGTGACCGACGAAAAAGTGTCCGACTATTTCGCCGCGATGGGCTCGCCGGGCGCTTCGAAATTGGGCAGCGGTTCGCCCCATCCTTACATGCAGCAGACCCGCACGCTGGATTATGTGCTGGTAATGTCGGGCGAGGTGACCTTGGTGCTCGACACCGAAGAGGTCCACTTGCGCACCGGCGACACGGTGGTGAACCTGGGCGGCAGCCATGCCTGGAGCAACCTCTCCGATGCGCCGTGTGAGCTGTTCATCTCATCGCATGACGGGAAGGCTTAAAATTTATCGAGGCGGTCTCAAGCCCGGTCAATGACCGATCTCAATCCGAAACGGAACGTTTTAGGTTAAGCACTTAGCTAGTACTGCGTCGCTAGACGCTTCGCCTAACAGAAATCAAACAAATCACGGCATTTAAGCGCTCTGCAGCGAAGATATCGGGACGAATATTTGTCCGGCCGGATGGCGAGGGTTGTAATAAATCGCGCAAAAAACAACGAGCAAGTACTTGCGCGGCCCACCTCAGTCCCAATTTAGGCTTGTCACTTTGTGTCGATGGCTGGG
>JBFKGW010000011.1:0-14222 GCA_041633145.1 Alphaproteobacteria bacterium | reverse complement strand
TCTTTCGCGACGCTGGCGACGAGGTGCTGTGCCTGATGGACAGCGTGACGCGGTTTGCCCAGGCGCAGCGCGAGATCGGCCTGAGCGCCGGCGAGCCGCCGGCCGCGAAAGGCTATACGCCGACCGTCTTTGCCGAATTGCCCAAGCTGCTCGAGCGCGCCGGGCCGGGCATCGAGGGCACCGGCAACATCACCGGGCTGTTTACCGTGCTGGTCGAAGGCGACGACCATAACGAGCCGATCGCCGACGCGGTGCGGGCCACCCTCGACGGCCATATCGTGCTCGACCGCGCGATCGCCGAGCGTGGCCGATACCCAGCGATCAACATTCTGCGCTCGATTTCGCGGACCATCCCGGATTGCAACTCCCAGTTCGAGAACGCGCTGGTCACGCGGGCGCGCTCGCTGCTGGCGCGCTACGAGGACATGGCCGAGATGATCCGGCTCGGCGCCTACCGCGAGGGCTCCGACGCCGGGGTCGACGAGGCGATCCACTACAACCCGGCGCTGGAAGCGTTCCTGAGCCAGCCGATCGAAGAACGCGCGTCGCTGGAAGACGGCTATCAGGCGCTCGCCGACATCATCGACCTGGGCGAGGGCGACGACGAGGCCGCCGCCGCAGCCGCCGCGATGCCCGACGACGACGCATTGGCGGCGATAGTGACGGCGCCGCAACCGGTGCCGCCGATGAGCCGCGATGATCCCTTCGATACTGGGGGCTCGTGACCATGAAGTCGTTGCCGACGCTGATCCGCCTGAAGCAGCAGCAGCTCGATGAGAAACGGCTGGTCCTCACCCGGCTGGAAACCGAAGCGGCGTCGATCCGCTCGATGATCGAGACGCTGGAAGTGGAAGTCGCCTGCGAGACCGAGGCGGCGCGCGGCGACGCCGCCAACACCTACGGCTACGGCAACTACCTTGCCCGAGCGCGGGCGCGGCGCCAGGGTCTGGAAGCCCGCTTGGCCGAAGTCGGCGAATTGATCGCCGCCGCTGCCGACGAGGTCGCCGCCGCGTTTCGCGAGATGAAACGGTTCGAGCTGGCGCAGACCTTCGCCGAACAGCGCGAAGCGGCAGAAGCGTCGCGGCGCGAGCAAGCGATCCTGGACGAGGTGGGCTTGACCGGCTACCGGCGGGCGAAGACGCGCGGCTGACCTGTATCGACCGGTCCTAGAGCGGGATGAGTTAAGGTCGGATCGCGATCGGCTAGGCTGGCAGCGCTGGTCGCTCCCTCGACGCCCAACACCAACCGTCATACTCGCGCGCCGACGCGAGTATCCATTTCGCCACCGCGCGGTGTTTGCCGCCAACGCGCGAGGGGCTGCGCCCGGCAGAACCATGGATGCTCGGCTCAAGCCCGAGCATGACGAATGGGCGTGGGCAGGCGGTTAGAGTTTACCTGAATAGTCTCTAAGCGTAGACGCCGACCGCGTGATCCGACAGCTCGTGCACCGGATCGGCCGGGAAATGGGCTTGCACCTTGAAGCCGATCCGCCCCTGCACGCCGAATTCCTCATTGGCCTGGTCGAACAGCGCGGTGATGTCGGATTGCAGGTGCGGTGGCAGGGGGGCGTGGGTGCGCACCATCAGATCGAACCGCCCCCGGCGTACCAGGCCGTCGAGCTGAATATTGCCGAGGTGGCTGAGCACCGCTTCGATGACGAAGCGGGTGCCCAGGTTGCCTTCGTCGCCCTCGCCACCGCCGTGGCGCTCGCGCAGATACAGCCGGATCTGGTGCAACGCGCCCTCGTGTAGCAGCGGCAGCATGGCGACGCGCCAATCGTTGTTGATGGGTTCGCCCGACAGCCGCGCCATTTGGCCGAAATCGTCGCCGAGCCGGTTGAGCAATGTCTGCCGATCGGTCGATTCCAACAGGCGCACGACGTCGGGCCCGAGCCATTCGGGCATGCGGCCACCGGTCAGGATCGATAGGAACAGGGCGATCCCGGCGGTCAGCGTGGCGCCGGTATTGGGCACCGCGGTCGCGGTGAATTGCGCCGCCACCTGCGGATTGCTCGAGCGGACCGCGTCGATCACCTCCTCCAGCGCCGTCCAGTTGTGCGACAGGCTGATCAACGAGCGTTGATGGGCCATGCTCGGGTTGGTCGGCAGGACGGTGCCCGGTTCGGCGATAATCTGCAGCGTCACATAGCGGCCGGTTGCGCCGCCGCCGGCGGCCGGCAGCATGATCCGCCCGGCCGCGGTGTCGATCACCGTCGGGCCGCCGACCGGTGACGAGACGACGCGGCCGGTGACCACGGCATCGTTGCCGTCGCCTGCCGCGGCCGGCGAGGCGGTGTGAATGGCGACAATTCTTGCGTGGAAACCGCCGGCGGTCAGTCCACCCGGCTGCGCCGCCGCACCGCCGGCGCTGGGGGCGTAGCGGCCGAATACGGTTTCGCCGACGCCGAGCGTCGCCGGCCCCTTGCTTGCCACACCCGGCGCGGCCGGCCCCGGCGCCGCTGCCGCGCCCTTGGCGGTCCCGCGCGAGGCGGCCGCGGAGGGATCGGCATTGAGGAGGCGTAATTCCAGAGGAACGCCCGACTTGACGATCTGCAGCTGCAGCGCCGCGCCCTTCGCCGGCGGGTTGGCCAGCGCCAGGGCAAGCTGGCCGAACCGGGTGTCGATGATCGTCTTGCCGTCGGCGGCGGCATTGACCACGACGCCGCGAATGAGCTCGCCGTTGGTCAGCGTCAGGAGGACGGGGGGTGGCTGGGCCAGGCGGATCACTGCCGCGCCTTGCACGGTCGGCGCGCGGGCGTCCGAACTCACCAGCAGCAACTCGACCGGCGTGCCCGACTTGATCACTTGCAACTGCAAGACGCTGCCGGCCGCGGGCATCGTGGCCAGCGTGAGCGCGAACTTGCCGTACTGGGTATCGACGATCACCTTGCCGTCGCCGGTCGGGCCGACCACGACGGCGCGCACCAACTGCCCGACCGCTTGCGCCGACAGGCTGGGCGAAGGGTGGGGCAGCAGGATGGTGCCCGAGCCGGTGCCGCTGGTGTTGCCGTTGGCGCTCGGCGCGCTGGGCCCCGCCGACGCCGTGGAAATCGGCGTGACGGCAGATGTGACCGGCTGGTTCATGCCGCGCCCCGCGTCTCACGCCGGGGCGTTACGGCCCGGGCGTCTGCCATGTCGATGACTGCGCGGTTATTGCTTGGCACGGCCGGGCTCCGCCTCAGACCACCCCGAGTGTACGGATGCGTACCTTGGGGTGGATCTCGTTCTGCGACAGCACCGGCGTTTGCGGCCGGAACCGTTCGATCAAGGAACGCGCATAGGGCCGCACGGTGGGGCTGGTCAGGAACACCGGCGATTCGCCCTGCATCGCGTGTTTGTCGAACTCGGCGCGCACCGCAGTGATGAAATCCTGCAGGCGCGTCGGCGCCATCGCCAGATGCACGTCTTCGCCGTCGCCGATCAGCGAGTCGGCGAACGCCTGCTCCCAATCGGGCGACAACGTGACAATCGGCAGGTAGCCATCTTCGTTGACGTGGGCGTCGCTGAGCTGGCGCGACAGGCGCGAGCGGACATGCTCGGTGATCATCGCGATATTGCGCGTCGCCGCGCAGGCCTCGTTGATCGCTTCGAGCAGGGTCGGCAGGTCGCGGATCGACACCCGCTCGGCCAGCAGGTTCTGCAGCACCCGCTGGATGCCGCCGACGGTAATCAGGTTGGGTACCAGATCGGCGACCAGCTTCTGATGTTCCTTGTCGAGTTCGTCGAGCAGCCGCTGGGTCTCGGCGTAGGACAGCATTTCCGCCATGTTGTCTTTGACCGCCTCGGTCAGATGGGTGGTGATCACGGTCGGCGGGTCGACCACCGTATAGCCGCGGAACAGGGCCTCTTCCTTGTTCGGCTCGCTGACCCACATCGCCGGCAGGCCAAAGGTCGGCTCGACGGTCTCCTCGCCCGGCAAGGTGATGGCGTCGCCGCGCGGATCCATCACCAGCAGCATGTTCGGGCGCACATCGCCGCGGCCGGCCTCGATCTCTTTGACCCGCACGACGTAGGTGGTGGGGCCCAGCTGCATGTTGTCCTGGATGCGCACGGCCGGCAGGATGAAGCCCATCTCGGTCGCCAACTGGCGCCGGAGCGCGCGAATTTGGTCGGTCAGCCGCTGGCCCTTTTCCGAATTGATCATCGCCAGCAGGCCGTAGCCGAGCTCGAGGCGGATCTGGTCGATCTGCAGCGCCGTCGAAATCGGCTCTTCGACGGCCGGCGCGGCGGCCGCTTCGGCGGCGACCGCCGCCTCGCTCTCGTTGGCTTCGAGTTGCCGGCGCCGCGAGATTACCCAGGCGCCGGCGCCGGTGGCGCCGGCGAGCGCAAAGAACGGCAGCACCGGAATACCCGGCAACAGGGCCAGACTAACCAGCAGAAATGAGCTCACCCCGAGCGCGGCGGGATAGCCCGAAAGCTGCCCGAACACCGCTTTGTCGGCGCTGCCCGACACGCCCGCTTTGGTCACCACCATGCCGGCGGCGGTCGACACGATGATCGCCGGTATCTGCGTCACCAGGCCGTCGCCGACGGTCAGCAGGGTATAGGTTTCGGCGGCCTGGCCCATGGTCAGGTCCTGCTGGCCGACCCCGATAATCATGCCGCCGATGATGTTGATCGAGGTGATCAACAGGCCGGCGATGGCGTCGCCGCGGACGAACTTGGCGGCGCCGTCCATGGCGCCGAAGAAGCTCGATTCCTCTTCCAGTTTCTTGCGCCGCTCGCGGGCGTCGTCCTCGGTGATCAGGCCGGCCGACAAATCGGCGTCGATCGCCATCTGCTTGCCGGGCAGGGCATCGAGGCTGAACCGCGCCGCGACTTCGGCGATGCGTCCCGAACCCTTGGTGATGACGATGAAATTCACCAGCACCAGGATGACGAAGACGATGATGCCGATGACGAAATTGCCGCTCATCACGAAGTTGCCGAACGCTTCGATCACCTGGCCGGCGGCGCCCGGCCCGGTATGGCCGTCGGCGAGGATGAGCCGCGTCGACGCCAGGTTGAGCGACAGCCGCAGCATCGTGGCGATCAGTAAAATCGTCGGGAACGAGGAGAATTCCAGCGGCGCGCGGATGAACAGGGCGGTCATCAGCACCAGCACCGAAAAGGTGATCGAAATGGCCAGGCTGGAATCGAGCAGCCATTTCGGCATCGGCAAGATGAGCATTACCAGAATGGCGACGATACCGAGCGCCAGGCCGATGTCGGGCCGCCGGAACATGGCGGCAAATTGGCCGAACGCGTCGGCCCCGGCAGCTTGCGGCACCGCCGCGCCGCCAGCGTCGACGGCACCGTCGATCGGCATGCCGCTGTCGGGCGTGGCGATCTCGGCGGCGCCGGCGACGGCGTCGCCGCCACCAGTGGCGCCGGCCTGTGTGGTATCGGTCATGCGTTGGCCACGCGGGCTGCTACGGTCATCCGGCTAAAGCGCCGCGCTTTCGCCCGGCATCGGCACCGGCACCCCTTGTTCGGTGTACTGCTTCAACTTGTTGCGCAGCGTGCGGATCGAGATGCCGAGAATGGTCGCGGCGTGGGTGCGGTTGCCGAGGCAATGGCTGAGGGTCTCGAGAATCAGTTCGCGCTCGACGTCGGCGACGGTGCGGCCCACCAGGCCCTCGGCGCCGGCTTGCGAGACCGCCTTGGCGACCGCGGCTTGGCTGGAGTTGGCGGCGCCGTCGAGCATGTCGGTCAGTTGGATCGCATCGACGTCGATCTCGTCACCGGTCGACAGCAGGACCGCGCGATGCATGGTGTTTTCCAGCTCGCGGACGTTGCCGCGCCACGGGTGCGCCTGCAGCAGCGTCAGCGCGCCATCGCTGATCGGCAGCATCGGCACGCCGTTGGCATCGGCGTATTTCTCGACGAAGTGTTGCGCCAGCGCGGTGATATCGCCGCGGCGCGAGCGCAGCGGCGGCATCCACAGATTGACCACGTTGAGGCGGAAGTAGAGGTCTTCGCGGAACGTGCCCTTGGCCGCTTCTTCGGCGAGATCGCGGTTGGTGGTGGCGATCAGCCGCAGATCGACCTTGATCGGCCGGTTGCTGCCGACCCGGGTGATTTCGCGCTCCTGGATGGCGCGCAGCAGCTTGGCCTGCAGGCGCGGATCCATTTCCGACACTTCGTCGAGCAACAGGGTGCCGTTGGTGGCTTCCTCGAAGCGGCCGATGCGGCGCGCGACGGCGCCGGTGAAGGCGCCTTTCTCGTGGCCGAACAGTTCGGATTCGAGCAGGTTCTCGGGGATCGCGGCGCAGTTCACCGACACGAAAATCTGTTTCGCCCGCTTCGATTTGCGGTGAATGTGGCGCGCCATCAATTCCTTGCCGGTGCCCGATTCGCCGGTGATCAGGATCGAGGCGTCCGACGGCGCCACCCGGTCGGCGAGCTTGACGATGTCGGCCATGCCGGGATCGCTGAAGATGATCTCGTCGCTTTCTTCCGAGACCGCCTCGAGCACCGCGGCGATCAAATCGGGATCGGGCGGCAGCGGGATGTATTCCTTGGCGCCCGCCTTGATTGCCGCGACCGCCGCGTCGGCGTCGTTGCGCAGCCCGTAGCCGACCACCGGCACGCTGATCCGCTCCGAGGCGAGGCTCGAGACCAGGGCGCCGACGTCGAGGTCGACATCGATCATCACCAGTTCGGCGCTCTGGCCGGCGCGCAAGGCGCTCAAACCGGCGTCGATGTCATCGACCTGCGCCACCTTCGCGCCGCGCGCGATAGCAATCTTGCTCGCGGCGGTGATGTGTCCATCCAGGCGGCCTATAATCAGCAAACGCATGTTTTAATCTCCGAATTCAAACTCTTTGTGCCGACGCGAAATTTCCTTAGTCAAAGAACGCAACGCGCTTGGCTGGCGGCAGGATGGTGTTGACCAGCGTTTCAAGTCGGCGGGGACTTTCCTGGCGACCGATCGAACTGACGCCAAGCAGGTACACTTCGTTGACGAGCGCTTCGTCGTCGGACTTGCGCTCGAGCTTTGCCGCGAGCGGGGCAAACACCATGTTGCCCAGCACCGCGCCGTAAAACGTTGTTAACAGAGCGACCGCCATGGCCGGCCCGATCGAGGACGGGTCTTCCAGGTTGCCCAGCATTTGCACCAGGCCGACCAGGGTGCCGATCAGGCCCATCGCCGGGGCGACGTCGGCCGCCCGGCGCAGCACGCTGGCGCCCTTGGCATGGCGGTCGGCGATCGCATGCAGCTCCTTGCGCATCAGCCGTTCGGCCTCAGCGCCCGGCGTGCCGTCGATCACCAGGGTCAGGCCGCGCACCAGATAGGGCTCGTGGCGCAGCGCCACCAAATGGTCTTGCAGCGCCAGGGTGCCGCTGCGGCGCGCCGTCTCGGCGAGCGAGATGACGTTGCGGGCGGCCTCGCCGGCGTCGCGGGTCGCCTTGAACAGGCTTTTGGCGACGATCGACTGGGTGGTGCGTATGTCGGACAGGTTGAAACTCACCGTGGTCACCGTGAAGGTGCCGCCGAGCACGATCAGCATGGCGGGCAGGTCGATGAACGCCCCCCACGAGCCGCCCAGCACGATGGCAACGGTGATCAGGCAAAACGCGCCGCCGAGACCCAGAATGGTCGCGCCGTCGAAGGCGCGCGGACGCGCGCCACGCCGGCCGCCGCCGGCGACGTTGCGCGGCCGGGCCGGGCGCGTCGGTTGTTGGGTGGCAGTGTCGGCCATCGCCCGATCAATCCGCTTTGATGATTTCGGTCATCGTCACGCCGAGGCGTTCGTTGACGACGACGACTTCGCCGCGCGCGACCAATCGGTTGTTGACGTAGATGTCGATCGCCTCGCCGACCTTACGATCGAGTTCGACGACCGCGCCGCGCCCCAGTTTCAGCAGCTGGCTGACCTGCATGGTCGATTTGCCGAGCACCGCCGAAATTTGCACGGGGATATCGTAGACCGCCTCGAGACCGGCAACCGACGGCGAGCTCTCCTCGCCAGCGGCCGCGGCCGGTTCCTCCGCGGCAACTGAATCGAAGGCGGCGTCGATCTCGTCCGGCGTCATTTCCGGCGCTGCGGGTTCTTCGGCCGCCTCTTCCTCGAGGTTTTCAAAGTCTATGTTTTCCGTGTCGTCCATAACACGCTCCTAGTCGATCGCTTGAGAAGAGCTCTCTAAGCTATTTAAATTATTGGATAACTCTGTTGGCGCAGTTTCGGTTTCCGGGTCGCCATCGACGACCGGCCCGCCCGGCGTCTGGTGTGCGCTGTGTGCGGTAATCTGTTCGACCACCTTGTCGATTTCGGCCCGGGTGCGCTGCACATCGCGCTCGTTGCCGCCGTCCGCCCACATCACGTGACAGTCGGTGGCGGACAATTCGTCATCGGCGATAAGGACGATTTGGCCATCGAAACCGCCCGCCAATCCGTCAATGCGGGGCTGCAGCTTGGCGACATTTGCGTCCGACACCCGGACCACCACCCGGGGTTCGCCATGCACGTCGGCGAGGGTGCGGGCGATGTGGCCTTCGATTTCGGCGAGGCCGTTTTGCGCCGCCAAGGTGGGCAGGACTTTTTGGCAAATTGCGACCGCGATATCGACCGCCTGTTCGGTCGCCGATTGCAGGTCTTCGGCGCGTTGCCCCGACAATGTGTCGAGCTTGGCCGACATCTCGGCCAACAAGTCGGCGGTGCGCTTTTCCTCGAGATTGCACAACTCGGCAAGCGTCGCCTGCCGCGCTTCCAACTGCGCCGCCTTGATATCGTCTTCGCTATAGGTGCGCGCCGAGCTGTCCAACAATTCGGGATTGTCGAAGTCGGTCTCGAACATGAACCTGGTTTCGGTGCTCATCGCTAGTACACCAGCTCGTCGTCGCCGCCGCCGTCGGAGATCAGGATTTCGCCCTTGTCGGCGAGATCTTTGGCGGTGACGACAATTTCCGCCTGCGCTTCGTCGACGTCGCGCAGCCGCACCGGGCCCATCGCCTCCATATCCTCTTTCAAGATTTTGCCGGCGCGCTCCGACATGTTCGAAAAGAACAGATCGCGCAGCACTTCCGACGCGCCCTTCAGGGCGACGCCCAGCTTGTCCTTGTTGATTGAGCGCAGCAGCGTCTGCACCGCGGTACCGTCGAGTTTCTCGAGATCCTCGAAGGTGAACATCAACGCCTTGATCTTCTCCGCCGATTCGCGGTTGCGATCTTCCAGGGCGGAGATGAAGCGGTTTTCAGCCTGGCGGTCGAGATTATTGAAAATCTCCGCCATCATTTCGTGCGCGTCGCGGCGCTGCGCGCGCGCCAGGTTCGACATGAACTCGGTACGCAAGGTCTGTTCGACGTCGTCGAGGATGTCCTTCTGCACCGATTCCATGTGCAGCATGCGCATGACGACTTCCATGGCGAACGATTCGGGCAAGGTGCTGAGCACCCGCGCCGCGTGATCGGGCCGGATCTTCGATACGATCACGGCGACGGTCTGCGGGTATTCATTCTTGAGATAATTCGCCAACACCATTTCGTTGACGTTGGCCAGCTTGTCCCACATGGTGCGACCGGCGGGACCGCGAATCTCCTCCATGATCAGTTTGACCCGATCGTCGGGCAACGCCTTGGCCAGCAAGCGCTCGGTCGAGTCCATGGTGCCGGTCAGCGATCCGGTGGACGACAGCTGATCGGCGAACTCGACGAACAGGTTCTCGATCACACCGGCATCGATGGTGCCGAGCTTCGCCATCGCCTGCGAAAGCTCGCGGATCTCGTCTTCGTCCATCAGGGCGAAGAGTTCCTGCGCACCCTCTTCGCCGACCGCGAGCATCATGATCGCAGCCTTCTCGGTGCCGTTGACCGTTCGATAATCGGAACGTACGCGACCTGCCATGCCTCAGGGTTTCCCTAGGTTTCCTGGTACATCCACTGCCGCAGGATCGCGACCGTCTCGTCAGGATGCTTGGAGATAATCTGATTGATTTGATTCATCGACGACGCCTGCACGCGGCCGTCGACTTGGGCAATATCGATGCCGGCCTGAACTTCGCCGGCCTCGCCGCTGCCTTCGCCCAAATTGCCGCCGTCCGCCATCATGTGCGCAGGATCGGGCGGTGCCAGCTGGCCTTGCGGTCCGGTGCTGGCGGCGGCCGGCAACATGTCGGGCATGTCTGCGCTGGCGGCGGTCGCGGCGATATCGAAGGCGCGGGTCAGCAGCGGCCGCACGATCAACAAAATGACCAGCACGGCGACTATGCCGAGTACCAACATTTCCGCGACTCTAAACAGGTCGGCCTTCGACAGGCCGAGAAGATTGAATTCGACAATCGGCGTGTCTTCGACGGCAAACGGCACGAACTTCAGGTTGGCGATTTCGACCACGTCGCCGCGCGATTCGTCGAAGCCGATCGCCGACTTCACCAGCGCGTCGTATTTCGCCAGATCTTCTGGCGAGCGCGCCGTGTAGGTACCTTCCGCGTCGACCGATCCGTCGACCAGAACCGCGACGGTCAGCCGTTTGACCGTGCCGGTTTCGCGTACCTGGGTTTTGACCGTACGCGAGATTTCAAAATTGACCGTCTCTTCGACCCTTCGCGAACTGCTGTTGCTGGTGCTTTGCTGGAGGCCGTCGAGGGCATTGGCGCCGGGCAGGTTATTGGCCACCGACACCGCGTTGTTGGGGTCCGCTTCGGCGCTGTCGTCTTCTTGCTCCACCGTCTGGGTCGAGCGCGCCACCTGTCCGTCCGGGTCGTAGGTCTCGTCGCTGGTGGTCACGCGGTCGAAGTCGATGTCGGCCGACACTTCGGCGCGCACCGCGCCGATGCCGACCGACGGTTCGATCAGTTGCTCGATCGACCGCGCCAGGCGGGTTTCGTAGCGCTGGCGAGCCTCTTCGCCGGACGCTGCGGAGAACGCATCCTCGGAGGTATCGCCGCCGCGGGCGAGCAGGCGGCCGTTGCTGTCGACGACCGAAATGCGCGTCGGCTGCAGGCCGGGCACCGCGGTCGAGACCAAATGTTGAATGGCGACCACCTGGCTCGGCTGCAGGGTCGCCCCATTGAGCCGCAGAACCACCGACGCGCTGGGCTCTTGTCGGTCTCTGCTGAATACTTCGCGGCGCGGCAGCACCAGGTGGACGCGCGCCGACTTGACCTGTCGGATCGCGGCGATGGTGCGCGACAGCTCGCCTTCGAGCGCGCGGGCATGGTTGATCCGCTGCACGAAATTGGTCGTCCCCAGCGTACTCGAATCGTCGAACAGCTCGTAGCCGACCGAGCCGCCGGTCGGCAGCCCGTCGCTGGACAGCGCCAGCCGCACCTGGGCGACGTCCGACGGACGCACGAAAATTTGCGAGCCGCCGCCGCGCAGCTCGTAGGTGATGCTCTGACTTTCGAGCCGGCGGGTAATCGCGCTCGAATCTTCGACCGACAGGTCGCTGTAGAGCAACGACAGTTCGGGCGTCGCCAAACGCGAGGTCATGAACATGAAGAAGCCGATCATGCCGGCTGCTACGATCGCCATCGTCGCGATGCGGACGGGACCGAGCTGCCGCATTACTTGCGCAAATGAATTCACACCGAGGCCTATCCCTAAAAACCAATCAACCGCCGAACGCGTTGTTCGTGCGGCAACCCTCAAACGTTAGAGAATCGGGGTGAATAAGCAGTTAATCGGCGGCAAATTTTGCCGGGTAGATAGGCAAAAAATGCCACCTTTTTTGCAATTTTATGCAAATTGTAAAGAACCCGCCCCGGTTTCCCGGGGCGGGTTATTTTTGCGCACGCGTTTGATCGTGTCCGGCGGAGCGACCGCCGCGGTCAGGGCGCGCGGTAATCCTGTAATCGCGTGACGCGCAGTCCTCGGACGCCATGCTTATCGATCATCTCCTGCCAGGATAAAAACTCCTCGACCGAGAGATTGTAGCGCTGGCATACCTCTTCGAGGGTGATCGCCCCGTTCTTGACTGCGGCGACCACTGCTGCCTTGCGGCGCACCACCCAACGTTTGGTGTCGGGCGGTGGCAATTCGTTAAGAATCAACTGATTTTGGCCGCTATCAATCATGCTTACATTCGTGTTGGCGTCTTGCCGTTGAGTGTTTTGTCCGTCCATGGTGCTCACCACGTCTTCCTGATTGTGGTGCCCGTGAAGGTAGGCTCTGCGGCTTAAGGAAAGGCTAAATGCGGCATTCGAACTTCCGGCATTTTAGACAAATTTTAGGTGAGCGACCCCGGCGCCACGGGAGGGGTTTTGGCGCCGGGGTCGTGCCTAATCACCTAACGCGACTACCGCTTGATCCGCACCAGCTCCTCTAGCATCTGGTCAGCCGTTGTGATGATCCGGCTGTTCGCGGAATAGGCGCGCTGGGTGATGATCATGTTAGTGAATTCTTCACCAAGATCGACGGTCGAGGTCTCGAGGCTCGACGGCGCGATTTTGCCCGCCGAACCGGAACCGGCGGGATTTAGAAACAGGGTACCGGCCTGCACTGTCGGCGCCCAGGCGTTGCCCGACTTGGCGTCGAGGGCGGCTGGGTTGGCGAAGGTGGCAATCGGCAAACGGTAAATGGTTCGCTGCACGCCGTTGTCGAACGACGCGGTCACTTGGCCATCTTCGGTCATACCGATCGATTGGAAGCGGCCGAAGGTGACACCGTTCTGATTGATCGACACGATCGAGTAGGCCGAAGCGAACTGGGTGACGCCGTTGGCTTGGTTAACCGAGCCTAAATTAAAGGTAATGTTGCTCGCCGAAGCAGCCGTGGTCCAGTCGGCCGACGGAATGGCGAGCGCGACCGGCGTGAAACTGGCCGGCGTACCGTCGCCATTGAAGTCCACGGTATCGATCGTCAATGGAAACGACGCCAAGGTCGCGCCAGACACCGACGCGCCGCCGGTGTCGGCGCGGGTCATGCCGGTTATCTCCAGCGTCCACGTCGCCGGGGCGGCGACAGTCTTGGTCCATAGCAGCGCGACATTGTGACCGACGCCCAGCGAGTCATAGACCAGCACGGTTGCCGTATTGGTGGCGCCGACCAAAGCGGTCGCCGGAAGGTTGAGGGCCAGGTCAACATTCGATGTCGGTGTCACGGTACCGGCCAACGAAGCAACCTGAATGGGCTGGAGGCTGGCCAAGCTGGTCGGGTCGGGCACGCTGGGGTCGGCGATGCCGTTCTGGTCGACGTCGTAGGAACCGTCGGGCAAGGTCGGCCAGCCTTGCAAGAAATAGCCGCCGGTGTTGACCAGAAGGCCGGTCGAATTGACCGTAAACTGGCCGGCGCGCGTATACAGGTAGGTGCCGGTCGCCGGTGTCTGTTCGGTGTTGACGACGAAAAAGCCTTTGCCCGACATGGCGATGTCGGTCGTGCTGTTCGAGGACAGCACGGCGCCTTGGCGCTCGGCTGCCTGATAGGGCGACGAGGTCAGACCGCCCGGCGAGTAGGTGGCTCCTGTATTGCCTGCGCCGGTCACGAGGGTCTGAAAGCGAGCCTCGGTCGCCTTGTAGCCGATCGTATTCAGGTTGGTGATGTTATCGGAGATTATGCCCATCGCCTGACTGTTGGCGGCGAGGCCGGAAATCCCGGAAGACATTGCGCCGTTAAGACTCATTTTTCTCTCCTAGTGCGAAGTTTGGCTTGCGGGCCGTTACGTGGTTGGGGGGGTATCGGGGGCCATCACGGATAGGATCCGGTCGAGCGGAATCTCGAGCGGTCCGACGGTGACGAAGGTCTCCCCTTCGGATTGAAACACGGCGTCGGCGGTGCCGGTGAAGAACACAGGGATCGCGTCGAACGGTACCTCGTCATCGTCGACGGCGGACACGACGACGGTATACGGCCCGTCGGGCTGCGCCACGCCCTGCGCGTCGGTGCCGTCCCAGACCACGTCGTGGCGGCCGGGTGCGGTATCGGCGCTGAAGGTTTTGATCAGCCGGCCGGTCGCATCGACGATGCCGATCGAAGCATTGACCGCGCCGGCGGGCATTTCGTAGGCGAACGCCGCGCTGCCGTTCTCGAGCAGGGTCAGGTCGCTTTCAACCTCGACCGTCTTGCCCAGATAGTTGACGGCGCCAAGGTGCTCGGCGGCCTTTTGCAGCGCGATCAGATCCTCAATCTTGCCGCTCTGGTTAATCTGCTGCTCGAGCTGGCTGAATTGCACCAGCTGGTTGGTGAATTCCGTCGCGTCGGTCGGCGACAGCGGATCTTGATGCTGCAATTGCGTCGTCAGCATGAGCAGAAAATCGTCGAAATTTTCGGTCAGCCGCTGGGTCGCGCCTTCGGTGCCGCTGAGC
>JBFKGW010000010.1:0-14838 GCA_041633145.1 Alphaproteobacteria bacterium | reverse complement strand
ACGTGCTGCCCAAGCATCTCGACGAAAAGGTCGCGTTGCTGCACCTGAAAAAGGTCGGGGCGACTTTGACCAAGCTGACCGCGGAACAGGCCGAGTACTTAGGCATTCCGACGGCTGGCCCATTCAAGACCGATAATTATCGGTATTAGGCGGCGGACCAGGAACGCTTGCGGCGCTCCTGGCGCCTGCCTAGACTCTTGCTGGCCCCGCGTTTGAGAAATTTTTCTAGGTTACGAATCTGCCCCGCGACTCGAAACTAAGATTAAGTTTCTGATTGTGACGATTCTCGACACAGTCCTGCTGCTCGCCCTCGTCGCCGGCTGGCTTGCCGCGGCGGTTATTGTATGGCGACAGTCGAAATCCGCGCGCGCGGCGACGTCCGAGCGCGACCAGGCGACAGCGACGCTGGCGAGCGTGCCCGGCGGCTACATTTCTTGGTTCGTCGGCGCCGATGAAACCATGTCGCCCGGGCTGGCGGCGATGGCCGGCATCGACGCGTCGGCCGGCTATGCAGGACTGCGCGAACTATTTTCCGACAACGATCGACGGTTGCTGGATGGCAAGGTCGAGAACCTACGCCACCGCGGCGAGGAGTTTTCGGTAACCCTTTTGACGATCGACGCGGGTCGGGCGTTGCAGTTGAATGGCCGCCGGTCGCGAACAGTGCCGCTAGACGTGCTGTGGGTCAGCGATATGACCAGCGAAACGGCGATGCAGTCGGATACAACTCTGCAGCTGACCGCCGCAGAGGTCGAGCGGGATGGCTTGCGGGCGATGCTCGACGCCTTGCCGTTTCCGGTGTGGCGGCGCGGCAAGGATTTGGCCCTGGCTCAGGCCAATCGCGCTTATGTGGAGGCGGTGCGCTCGGACACCGACGACCCCGGCGGCCTGCAGGCCGAGCTTATGGAATTGGAGAACGGCCTAGAGGGTCAGTTGGCCAGTCTGGCGCAAGCGACAGGCGTCGCCCAATCGGAAAGCCGCCATACCGTTATCGGCGGCGAGCGGCGGTTGATGGAATTCAACGAAATACCGAGCGATGGCTTGGGCATCGTCGGCTACGCAAACGACTTCACCCAACTGGAAAACATCCAGCAAGAACTGGCCAACCATGTCGCCGCACACAGCGACGTGCTGGAAAACGTGGCCGTCGCCATTGCCATTTACGGCCCCGATACGCGGTTGAAATTTTATAACGCCGCCTACGCGCGGCTGTGGGACGCCGATACGGACTGGCTCGATACCGAGCCGACGCTGGGCGAGGAGCTGGAGAAACTTCGTGAACGCCGAATGGTTACCGAGGAGGTCGACTTTCGCGCATTCAAGGCGGAGCAGATCAAACTGTTTACCTCGCTGATCGCGCCGACCGAAACGTTGATCCACCTGCCCGACGACAAGACCTTGTTCAAGCGCATCTCGCCGCATCCCTTCGGCGGCTTGATGTTCACCTACGAGGACGTGACCGATCGCTTGTCGCTCGAGCGCCAATACAACACGCTAATCGAGGTGCAGCGGCGCACGCTGGATAATCTCTATGAAGGCGTCGCGCTGGTCGGCGCCGACGGCCGGTTGAAGCTGTGCAATTCGGCCTACGGCCGGCTCTGGGAGTTCTCCCAGTCGGAACTGAATGGCGAGCCCCAGATGCGCGATCTAGTCGATAAGTGCCGCCATTTCTACGAACCGGAAGGCGATTGGGAGTCGCAGCAGCGGGGTATCGTCAGCCGCATGATGTCGCGCGATCCAGTCAGCGCAACGCTCGATCGCACGGATGGGTCGGTGATCGAATACAGGGGCGTTCCGTTACCCGACGGCATGAAGCTGATGACATATTTGGACGTTACCGATCGCCATCGGGTGGAACGGGCGTTGCGCGACCGCAACGAAGCGCTCGAACAGGCCGACCGGCTGAAATCCGAATTCGTCGCCAATATTTCCTACGAACTACGCACACCGCTCAATTCCATCATCGGTTTCTCCGAGGTGTTGCGCGACGACATGTTCGGATCGCTCAATGAGAAGCAGGCGGGTTATGTCGGCGATATTCTCGAAGCCAGCGGCTCCCTGCTCGATCTGATCGACGATCTGCTCGACCTCGCCACCATCGAAGCCGGGTATCTGGAGCTCGAGCGGTCGGATTTCGATGGCTACGCGATGGTCGGCAGTGTCGCCGCGCTGTATCGCGAGCGCGCCCGCCACGCCAATCTGAATCTTGTCGTCGATTGTCCGCAGGATATCGGCACCGTCAACGCCGACGAGCGCCGTATGAAACAGGTCTTATTCAATCTGGTCAGCAACGCCATCAAGTTCACGCCGGCCGGCGGCACCGTTACCGTTGGCGGTCGGCATCAAGATTCGGATGTCGTCTTTTTCGTCAGCGATACCGGGGTTGGAATTCCTGAAGGTGAGCAGGAGCGCGTGTTCGAGAAATTCGAGCGCGGCAGTGGCGCGGCGGGGCCGCAAAGCGGCGTCGGGGCGGGGCTTGGGCTGAGCCTGGTGAAAAGCTTGATCGAACTGCACGGCGGCGATGTCGAAATGCAATCGTCGCCGGATTCGGGGACGTCGGTATATTGCCGCTTGCCGACCGTGCCGCAGGAACAATTCGCCGCCGCGGCAAGCGCGGAATGACCGCGCCGCCAGCCGGCGCAGCGCCGGCGACCATCGCGCGGGACCTGCCGGACCTCGCGGCCACGCAAAAATTGGGTGCAGCGGTCGCCCGCTTGCTGCGCGTGGGCGATGTCGTCGCCCTGTGGGGCGAGCTGGGTGCCGGCAAGACCACGCTGGCGCGCGCCGTTATCACCGCGCTCGGCTATTCCGGCGAAGTGTCGAGTCCGACCTTCACATTGGTGCAAACTTACGATTTGTCGCCGGCGGCGGTCTGGCATTTCGATCTTTACCGCCTCGATGATCCTGAAGAGGTTATCGAACTGGGCCTCGAGGAAGCGCAGGCCGAGGCGATTTCGCTTATCGAGTGGCCCGAGCGGATGGGCCACTTGTTGCCGTCCGATCGCCTGGATATCGAATTGTCCTACGCCAGCGAGGACGGCCGACACGCCGAGTTGCGTGGTCATGGCGGTTGGCGCGACCGGTTGGCGGAGGCGCGTAATGCCTTCTGAACCGGGCGCGAGCGAACCGTCGGTCTTTTCCATCCCCGCCGACATACCGTTCGTCGATACACTCGCGGCTGGTATAGCCGATCGCTATGCCACCTCGGACGATCCGTTGGCGTTGGCGCGGGTGTTGATTCTACTGCCGACACGGCGGGCCTGCCGCGCCCTGCAAGAGGCCTTTTTGCGCCAAAGTGACGGCCGCGCCCTATTGCTGCCGCGCTTGGTCCCGATCGGCGATGTCGACGAAGATGTGCTGCCGTTCGATATGCTGGCGATGGAAACGGGCGACGCGGCGCCGGAGATCCCGCCTGCTACCGGCGATATGCGCCGGCGCCTGTTGTTGGCGCGTCTGGTCCAGGAGAGCGCGGCGCAGACGAGTGACGGCGAGCTGCCGGTCGACCAGGCGGTGCATCTGGCCGGTGAGCTATCGCACCTGTTGGATCAAGTGCAGACCGAGCGGCTCGGTTTCGAGCGGCTGGCCGATCTGGTGCCCGAGGACTACGCCGCCCACTGGCAGCTGACCTTGCAATTTCTCGAAGTATTGACCGGTGCCTGGCCGGACCTGTTATCGGCCGAGGGGGTCATCGATGTAGCCGAGCGGCGCAATCTGCTGCTGGCGGCGCGCGCGGCCCAGTGGCGGCAAGCTGCACCGACGACGCCGGTTATCGCGGCGGGCAGTACCGGCAGCATTCCGGTGACCGCCGATCTGCTCTCGATTATTGCCCGCCTGCCCCTGGGCGTGGTCGTGTTGCCGGGTCTCGACCACGACCTCGACGATCGGTCGTGGGATCTGCTCGAACCATCGCATCCGCAATTCGGCTTGCGCCAGCTGCTCGCCCGGCTCGGAGTGGCGCGCGAAGCGGTCGATGACTGGCCCGGGCTGGCACCGGCTGAGGACCATCAGCGGGCACGGGCGAGGCTCGTCAGCGCTGCTTTGCGGCCTGCCCCGGCGACCGACAATTGGGCGGACATCGGGCCGGTCGACGCCGCTGCCCTGGCCGGATTGACCCGCATCGACTGCGCCGGCGCCGACGAAGAGGCGGGCGTAATTGCGCTTATCATGCGCGATGTCTTGAACGACCGCGACAGCGGCCGCACAGCGGCCCTGGTCACGCCGGACCGGGGATTGGCACGCCGGGTCGCCGGCACGCTGGCGCGCTGGAAGGTCGCCGTCGATGACAGCGGCGGCGTGCCGGTGGCGGAAACGCCGCCCGGCGTCTTCTTCCGCTTGATTGTCGAGATGATTGCCGAGGATGCAGCGCCGTTCCCGCTATTGGCGGCGCTGAAGCATCCCTTGGCCGCGGGCGGCTTGGCGCCGGGTGCCTTTCGCGGCTTGGTGCGGGCGCTGGAAATCGCTGTCTTGCGCGGCCCTCGCTTGGCGCCTGGTCTGCTGGCGCTAGCCGCTGCAGCTCGCCGCGCCGCTGAAGCTGAAGATCCCGATATCGCCGCGGCGGCCGATATGCTCGATGCCGTGGTGACCACGGCGCAGCCGTTTGTGGACCTGCTCGCTGGTCCGTCCCGGCCGGTCGGCGACATCGTCGAGGCGCACGCCCGTTTCGCCGAGGTGCTGGCGGCGAGCGACGCCCAGTCCGGTGCCGAGCGCTTATGGGCCGGTGACGCCGGCGAGGCGCTCGCCAGCTTCGTCACCGACTTGGCGGACAGCGGCCATGTTCTGGGCCCGGTGTCGGCGGCGCGTTATCCGGCTTTGCTCGAGGCCCTCTTGGCCGGGAGAACGGTGCGGCCGCGCTATGGCAGCCATCCGCGGCTCGCCATCCTCGGGCCATTGGAAGCGCGCCTGCAGCGCTACGACGTGATGATCCTCGGCGGTCTCAACGAGGGTACGTGGCCGCCCGAGCTCGCCGCCGATCCGTGGATGAGCCGGCCGATGCGCAGTGATTTCGGCCTGCCCCAGCCGGAGCGGCGAACCGGCCTGAGCGCCCACGATTTCACTCAGGCCCTGGGTGCCGGCGAGGTTTATCTAACCCGCTCGGAGCGGGTCGAGGGGTCGCCTACCGTGCCGGCGCGCTGGCTGACCCGGATCGATTTTGCCGCAAAGGCGCTTGGGCTCGAACCCGACGATATGCTGGCGCGCGGCGAAAAGTGGCTGTCCTGGCACCGCGATCTCGCGCTTTTGCTGCCCGAAAATGCGCCCGAACTGGCGATCTCGGATCGCGGTCGGCCGCGCCCCACGCCGCCCGTCGCGGCGCGACCGCGCAAACTGTCGGTCACCGAGATCGAAACCTGGATGCGCGATCCCTACGCCATCTACGCGCGCCATATCCTGAAACTGCGTGCTTTGCCGCCGCTCGATCAAGCGCCCGACGCCGCCGACTATGGCTCGCGTATTCACGCTGTGCTCGATCGCTTCCTCGCCCAGAGTCCGCCGGGACCGCTGCCCGACGATGCGCTCGCCCAATTGGTCGCCATCGGGGCGGAAATGCTCGCACCGATCCGCACGCTGCCGGCGGTCTGGACGTTCTGGTGGCCCCGCTTCGGGCGGATCGCCGAATGGTTCGTAGCGACCGAGGCCGCGCGCCGCGCGACGGTTTCGCAAACCGTTACCGAGGCGATGGGCAAACTGGTTTTGCCTGGCCCCGAAGGACCGTTCGAGCTGACCGCGCGGGCCGACCGCATCGACCGCTTGCGCGACGGCAGTCTAGCGATCATCGATTTCAAGACCGGTGCGGTTCCCGGTGCCGCCGAAGTGGTCGCCGGCTTTGCCCCGCAACTGCCGTTGGAAGCGGCCATCGCTGTGGCCGGCGGGTTCGACGGCGTGCCGGCGGATCCGGTCGGCGATCTGGAATATTGGCGGCTCAGCGGCGGGCGGATCGTCGGTGCCGTATCGTCGGTCGGCGGTGAGCGGCCGGACGAACTGGCGGCGCGGGCGCGGGCCGGACTGGCGCGCCTCATCGAAACCTTCGACGATCCGGCGACGGCGTACGAAAGCCGCCCCCGTGCCGATTGGGCGCCGCGCTACTCCGATTACGAGCATCTGGCTAGGGTCAAGGAATGGTCGGCGCCGGGCGCCGGCGGTGGAGACGGCGCATGAGCCTCGCTGCCGTCCCCGAACAGCTCTACCGGCTCACCGAAGCCAACCAGCGCCGGGCGGCCAATCCGCGCGCCAGCGCCTGGGTGGCGGCGTCGGCGGGCTCGGGCAAGACCAAGGTGCTGACCGACCGGGTGCTCAGCCTGTTGCTGGCCGGCGTCGCGCCACAGCGCATCCTCTGTCTCACTTTCACCAAGGCGGCGGCGGCGGAAATGGCCCAGCGGATCAACGCCGAGCTGGGCACCTGGGCGATCGCCGACGAGCAGGCGCTCGACGCGGCGTTGGTCAAGCTCACCGGCGGACCCGTCGATGCCGAGCAACACGCCCGGGCGCGCCGGCTGTTTGCACAAGTGCTCGACGTGCCCGATGGCATGAAGATCATGACGATCCACGCGTTCTGTCAGTCGGTGCTGCGCCGCTTTCCCATCGAGGCGGATGTCGTTCCCCATTTCGCGGTGATGGACGAACGCGACAGCGACGAGCTGTTGGCGGCGGTGCAGTTCGAACTGATGGCGCGCGCGCAGACCGACAGCGGCGTCCTGGCGGCATCGATGGCCGACATTGCCAGCCGCATTCACGAATTGCGCTTTCCCGACCTGATGGCCGAACTGGCGGCGGCGCGCGGCCGGGTCGCCGATCTGATCGCCCGGCACGGCGGCGTCGATGGATTAGTGGCAGCGATCTATCGGGCGTTGGGGCTCGATGTGGGCGAAACGCCCAACGGCGTCATCGCTGCGGCCTGCGATGATGCGTCGATCGACAGCGCCGCTCTGCGTCGGGCGTGCGCGGCGCTCGCGCAAGGCAGCCCTGCCGACCAGGATCGCGCCGCCGCTATCGGCAGCTGGCTGGAAGCGGCCGGCGACCGCCGTGATCTGTTCGAAGCCTATTGCGGCGTCTTCCTGACGCAACGGGGCGAGGTGCGCAAATCGCTCATCACCAAGCCGGCGCTGGCGACCGATCCCGCTGTCGGCGATATCCTAGACGCCGAGGCGATGCGGATCGAGGCGGTGCAAGCAAAGCTGCGCAGCGCCAACGTGGCCGAAGCGACATCGGTGCTGGTTCGCCTCGGCGCTGCGCTGATCGAATCCTATGCCCGCCACAAGTCGGCGCGCGCATTGCTCGACTACGACGATTTGATTATCCGCACCCGCCAACTGCTCGAAGCGGACGGACGGGCCGCCTGGGTGTTGTTTAAGCTCGACGGCGGCATCGACCACATTCTCATCGACGAAGCGCAAGACACCAACGCCGATCAGTGGCGGGTGGTCGCCGCGTTGGCGGACGAATTTTTTGCCGGCTATGGGCGGCGCGACGAAGCGCTCGAGGAGGCCGGTTTACCGGCGCGCAGCGTGTTTGCGGTCGGCGATGTCAAACAGTCGATCTACAGTTTTCAAGGCGCCCAGCCGCAGGCGTTCGAGGCGATGCGGCGCTATTTCAACCGGCGCGCAATCGACGCCGAGCTTGGCTGGGACGATGTACGCCTCGAAGTCTCTTTCCGCTCCACTAGTCCGGTCTTGCGCGCCGTCGATGCCGTGTTTGACCGCACGCCGGCGCGGATCGGCGTGGTCGCGGGCGAAGAATCGCTCCAGCACCTGCCGATCCGTGCCGGCGCCGGTGGCTGTGTCGAAATCTGGCCGCCTTTGAAGCCGATCGGCCCGCCCGAGCCGGAACCCTGGAAACCGCCGGTGGAACGGGTCTCGGTCGCCGGTGCGCGTGAACGCCTGGCCGGTCTGGTGGCGCGGCAGATCGCGGCCTGGGTCCACAATGGCGAAGTCCTGGCAAGCCGCGGGCGGCCGATCGAACCGTCCGACATCATGGTCCTGGTGCGCCGACGCGGCGCGTTCGTCGAAGCGCTGGTGCGTGCGCTCAAGGATCTGAACGTTGCCGTCGCCGGGGTCGACCGCATGGTCTTGAACGAACAGCTGGCGGTGATGGATTTATTGGCACTCGGCGAATTCCTGTTGCTGCCGGAAGACGACCTGACCCTGGCGACGGTGCTGAAAGGGCCGCTGCTGGGGCTTACCGACGACGATCTTTTCGCGTTGGCCTACCAGCGCGACGGCACGCTGTGGCAAGCGCTGCGCGAGCGGACAGCCGCCGACCCACGCTTTGCGCGTGCGCACGATTTTCTCGCCCGCCTACTGGCCGACGTCGACTATCTGCGCCCCTACGAACTCTTCGCCCAGATCCTCAATCAAGGCGGTCAAGCGGCAATCCTGGCGCGGCTGGGGCCCGATGCCGCCGATCCGCTCGACGAGTTCCTGTCCCTGGCACTCGCCTACGAACGCACCAACACACCCTCGTTGCAGGGATTTCTGCATTGGATGGAAACCGGCAGCGCCGAGGTCAAGCGCGATCTCGAGCAGGCCGGCGGCGCAGTCCGGGTGATGACCGTTCATGGCGCGAAAGGCCTGCAGGCACCGATCGTGATCTTGCCGGATACCATGCAGGTGCCTGTCGCCGCGAGCCATCTGCTGTGGCCCGACGACGCCGACATTGTGTTATGGGCGCCCCGCGCGGAAGACCGCGACGCGGCAGCGACAGCGGCGCACGCCCGCGCCCGCGACTTACAGGCCGAGGAATATCGCCGGCTACTCTACGTGGCGATGACGCGGGCCGAGGACCGGCTCTACATCTGCGGTTGGGAAACCGCGCGCGGAACGCCAGATAACTGCTGGTATCAATTGGTGCGCGATGCGCTGGAGGAGATCGCCCAACCCACCGAAAGCCGTTTTCTGGCCGACGATCCCGAAACAATCGACGCCACCGTCTTGCGTCTCGACACCGCGCAGCGCGATGTGCCGGATGCTGGCGCCGCGGCCTCGCAGCCGATCGAGGCGCCGCCGCTGCCGGACTGGGCGGCGCAGCCCGCGCCGCCCGAGCCGAGCCCGTCGCGGCCGCTGGCGCCGTCGCGCGCTCAACAAGATCCGCCGGTGCGCTCGCCCATTAAGGCCACCGACGATCTAATCCGGTTTAAGCGGGGCAATATCATCCACTATCTGCTGCAATGGCTGCCGGAGGTGCCCGCCGAACAGCGTAGACAAGCGGCGCGCCGCTATCTCGCGCGCCCGTCGCTGGAGCTGCCTGAGGAGGCGCAGGACCGGCTGGCGGCGGAGGCGCTCGCCGTCCTCGAAGACGACGCGTTTGCCCGCCTGTTTTCGCCGGCCGGCCTGGCGGAGGTGCCGATCTCAGGTGTGGTTACCGACCGCGACGGGAGCAAACGCGTGGTGTCGGGCCAGATTGACAGGTTGTTGGTCGCCGACGGCACGGTGACGGTCGTCGACTACAAAAGCAACCGACCACCGCCGCTGACGGCCGACGCCGTGTCGCCGGTCTATCTACGCCAAATGGCCGCATACCGGGCGCTGCTGGCCGACGCCTTCCCCGGATATAACATCAGGTGTTGCCTTTTATGGACCGATGGCCCGCGTCTGATGGTGCTGGCGGAGGACTTGCTTGATCAGCACACCGGCATCCCGACCACGACCGTGTGAACGGATTTGCCGATCCTGTCGCTTGACCCATCGCTGGGTCGCCCCTACTTTCTTCGCGAACCGAAGCCGCGACCCAAAGGGCCGGCGGCACGCCAGATAAGGACAGCAACATGCCCAGCAAACCGATTTCCGACGATTCCTTCGAGGCCGACGTTCTGCAATCCGATAAGCCGGTACTTGTGGATTTCTGGGCAGAGTGGTGCGGGCCGTGCAAGCAGATCGGTCCGACTCTGGAAGAACTGTCGGACGACAAGGCAGGTGATCTAGTGGTCGCCAAGCTCAATATCGACGACAATCCGATGACGCCGTCGAAATACGGCGTTCGCGGCATTCCCACGCTGCTGCTGTTCAAGGACGGTCAGGTCGCCTCGATGAAGGTCGGTAGCCTGCCGAAGAGCCAGATCTACGATTGGGTGGACTCGGTTCTATAGACCGATCACCGCCGAACCACAGAAAAAAACCCCGCCGTGTTGGCGGGGTTTTCTTTCCGGTTTAAGCGGCGGCCGTTTCGGTTGCTTTGACTGGTCCGCAGCACTTACCGAGGGCGTTCTGAAGAGCGTTTCGGTCGACCGGCTTGGCGAGAAATTCACGCGCACCGCTTCGCAGCACCCGATATTGCGCCTCATCGTGAACCGACGAAACGACAATCGGTATGGACCGAAGCTTTTCGTCGGCTTGCAGTTCGCACATGACATCGTAGCCGTCGATGCCGGACAACTCGATATCGAGAATAATCGCCGCCGGCATCGTCTTGCGCGCCCGCTCCAATCCGTGCTCGCCGTCGCGTGTCGTCTCCACGCGATAGCCGAGATGATGGAGGTAGCGCTCGAGTAACGCGCTATCCGACAGATTGTCTTCGATCACCAGAACCAGCGATCCGTCGCCACGCGCCCGAACATCTCCATTGGCGGGTTCGATATCGGGCAACCACACGGTGAAACAGGTGCCAGCGCCCGGCTCGCTGTCAACGTTGATGCGGCCGCCCATCAATTCGACAAAGCTGCGGCTGATTGTCAGACCCAACCCGGTGCCGCCGTAGCGTTTGGAGATCGAACTATCGGCTTGCATAAAGGGTTCGAACAAATGCGCCGTCTGTTCCTCGGTCATCCCAATGCCAGTATCGCGGACCATGAAGCGTACCCAGCCGTCGCCCGAACGCTCGACCACCAAGTCGATATCGCCGTGGTCGGTGAACTTGGCGGCATTGCTCAGTAGATTGAACAACACCTGGCGCAGGCGCTGCTCGTCGCATTCGAGTTGCCCAAGCACGTTGGGTACATTGATGTTGAACCGGTTGCTGTTGGCTTCCATCAACGGCGCGGCCGTGTTCTCAACCTCGTGCAACAGCGCACTCAACTCGACCGGGTCGAGATTGAGTTCGATCTTGCCGGCCTCGATCTTGGATATATCGAGAATGTCGGTGATCAAGCCGAGCAGGTGACGACCCGAGCGCAGCACCTTGCGCAAGTCCTCGGTGCGCTCCTCGGCGCCTTCAGCTTCGGCGTCTTCCAGCATCATTTCGCTGTAGCCGATGATGGCGTTCAGCGGCGTGCGCAGTTCGTGACTCATGTTGGCGAGGAATTCCGATTTCGCTTTGGTGGCCTTTTCGGCTGTCGCCAGCGCTTGCTCCATCTCGTGCCCGCGCTGTTCGAGCAGGCCCATGGTTCGCTTTAGCTCTGAGACCATCAGGCTGAAATCTTCAGCCAGGTCCTGCACCTCGTCGCCAGTTTTGATGTCGATCGGCCGATCGAAATCGCCGCTCGAGACCGCGCCGGTCACTTCGCTCAACTCCTTGAGCGGTGACAACACATGGCGCACAACGACCCTGCTGATAATCAAACTAGCGAGTAGGAAGCCGAGACTAATCGCCAAGCTTTGGATCCATATCGATGTAATCGCGTCCTGCATGGGTTCGAGCGAGACGCCGATGCGCGCCACGCCCAATTCCGAGTCGCCGAGAAACACCGGCGCTGCGACATGCAGTACGTCGTCCTGCGCTTCTAGCACGCCACTTTTTTCCAGCCGCGCGCGTTCGCTCAACGGATCTTCGATCAACTGGTACTCGTCGCCGATACCGTCGCTACCCACCAG
Source organism: Alphaproteobacteria bacterium (assembly GCA_041633145.1). Taxonomy (GTDB): domain Bacteria; phylum Pseudomonadota; class Alphaproteobacteria; order UBA6615; family UBA6615; genus JBFKGW01. The sequence continues at coordinate 3,103 of JBFKGW010000010.1, read as the reverse complement.
CAGCGTCCCGCTCGGATCGATGACATAGGCGTAAACCACGCCATCTTTGGATCGGACCTCGTCGGCGATCGTCGCGACTTCGTCGACCCTCAGGTCGAACAGGAAATTACTCGACGCGTCCGCCAATAGTGTCGCAATTGCCAAAGCGCTCTGTTCGGTCAGCCGCTTCAATGACGCCTGCTGGGACCAAATATTGATCGTCGACACGGTGATCAGCGACAAACCGAGCAGCAAAACGACAAGCAGCCCAAATTTTTGGGCTATGCCAAATTTAAATGTTGTCGAATTTCCGGAGCGAAACCAAAACTGGAACATGATATGCGAGGTCGCAACTAACCACCCTTAGCTGTTGTCCAGTCGCATCAAAATCTGGCTCATGCGGGCGAAGATTTGTTCAGGACCGCCCGGAAAATGATCAAAACGCGTCGTCTTGGCAGATTTCAACACGGCTTTGCCGGCATCGCTGAGGTGCATGCTCAAAAATTGTTCGGTGAGAGCCTCGGCGATCGCTGTGTCGAGATTGGTCCGATAGCCGACCACTTGCCGCGGTACGCTTTCCGACTCGCCGATGATCCTGAAGGCGTCGGGGCGGGTTTCCATGACCCCGCGAAACGTCTCCGAATCGACCACGCCGGCTGCGACCGCACCCTGTAGCACCCAGAACACGGTGTTCGCATCGTCATTGGAAAATACATAGCCGATCTCGCCGGACGGCACCGGCGCGTCGCGATCGCTCAAAGCGGTGACCCGATACCCACGCTTCACGAGGTCAGATTTGGGCAACAAGTAACCAGACGTCGAGAAATCGCGTTCGAACGCCAGGCGCCGGCCGCGCAGATCGTCCATCGTCTCGATCGCGGCATTCTGCCGGGCGAAAAATACGCTGTGGTATTCGGCGACGCCCTTTTTCCAACGGCGCAGCACCGGTTGCACGGGGGCATCTTTCATGATTTCGGCCATGATCAACGGACTGTCGAAATAAATATCGATGCCGCCCGCTTTTAGGCCCTCGACCAGGGAAGTTTTGTCCGTCGCGACAAAGATTTCGACCGCGTCGACGCCGTGACCAGCCAGCGCTGCCGCGAGGTAATTGGCCATTGGCTGGAAGCGCTTGGTTGCTTTTTTAACCTTTTTATCAATCGTAGAAATAACCAGGGTCTCGCCAGCTTGCGCCGGGAGCGACGGCGCCAGCAGCGTGGCCACCAACCCTAGTGCGACGATAAGCGATATCCGCTGCAGCAACCTCATCTTCGACCGTCCTCGGACATTTATGCGGGGGTTTCAGCGGAATATTGTATGCATCGAATTAAAATAGTCTGAATGGTTCAGGCCACCGGTCGTGGAACTCGAATGGTAAGGGACGAGATCCCGCTTGGTTTTGACGCGGGCCGAAGGTGGGCCACAAATTCCGGTCGGCGGGCAGGCTGCACGTCGCCTGTATGGCATAAATTAACCGATCGCCACCGGCTAACCGGAGAGAATCCAAAACTAAAATCCCCGCTAATTTAGCCGGGTTTGAGATGCGGGTTATTACTTAGTTTTTGTGTGCACGAGCGGAACCGACATTAAATACGCGCGTTAACCGCCCGCTTGCTGCGGCCTCATCTTGCTGCGGTACTTCTCCAGTATCTGCCGGCCCGGCTCGTCGTACATGAACGACAACAGCACATAACGCCGCCCTGAGGTCACGTCGGTTGCCTCGTGCAACAGATCGCAGGAAAAGATCACCGCTTCACCGGTCGCCGGTTTGTAGGTGGCGTTGTCGAACTCGGGAAAGCACAACTCGCCGCCCTCGTAGTCCTCGGCGTTGAGGTTGAGCGTCATGGCGAACCGCCGGTGCGCCGTACCCGGCGTGGTGTTGTCGCGATGGGGCCGGAAATAGCCGCCGGGCTCGGCGTCGTAGCGCACGATTTTGAATTCCTCGACGAATTTTATCGGGCAGTGGAAGGCCCGATGGATTTCCGGCACCACCCGTCGTTCCATGTAGCCGCCGATCTGCTCGAGCAGGTCCTGGTCGACGACGTGATGGTCGCGCCGTTGCTTGACGTCGGTGTTGGGCGCATGAACCATTTTCCCCGCCATCATGCGGAAAGTACCGCTATCCTCGCTGCCGCGTTTTTCAAACTGCTCGATCAGGTAGGCGCAAAAGTCGCGCGGCAGGGCCTGCGGAATCACCAGGATCGGCGGGTGAAAACTCGGGTGGTACGGTTCGGGCGGCCGCAGCGCCAAGAGCTCGGCAGCGGCGCGCTCGGCGATCGACGTATAGCCCGGAGTGATAATGGCTTGAACCTTTTGTGCCGGGTCGAGCACGAACCCAACCAGCTTATCGCGCATGGCAAGCGCGTCGGCAACGTTGTGCTCGGCGTCGGACAGCAGAAAAAAATCAGGCGTATGTTCGGCGGCGAGTTTTTGTACCAGCGGCACCGGGTCGCCGCCGATGGCGAAGAGATGAGCACCCTCGGCGAGCATCTGCGGCGCCAACGCGAACAGGCTTTCTAATTCAGAAGCGCAGCGCGAATCCTTTTGGGTCGGATAAAGCAAGACGAAGATCGGACCGCCGCGCGCTTTATCGTTTGTACTGATGACGATATCGCGTTGATCGGGCAGCAAAATGTTGGGCATCCGATCGCCGCGGGTCAGTTGCTGTCGTGTTCTGGTTGTGGTCGCCATCGCGATATCACCCGAATCCTATTCCGGCCGCCCATTGGCGCGCAAGGCGGCACCGACCAGCACATGCGAGCCGCAAACCAAGACCCGCGCATCACCCGGCGTGCCGGCCAGTTCGTCCAACGCAGCCTCAAGCGAAGCGGCGTACTGCGCCATGATTCCCGACGTTTTGAGCGCCGCAACACTTGCCTGCGGATCATGACTGCGCGGTTCGTCGGTGAGCGGCACCGCCGTTACCGATTGGGCCTCGCCGGCGAACGGGCGCACAAACGCAATCGGGTCCTTATCGTCCAACATGCCGAAAATAATGTGCAGCCGTTTTGGGCGCTCCGCGTTGATTTGGCGCAACGCCGATGTCAACGCCACACCGGCGGCGCCATTATGGCCGGCGTCCAGCCAGATTTCCCAGCCGGCTGGCAGGCGGCGGCACAACGGT
>JBFKGW010000009.1:0-15137 GCA_041633145.1 Alphaproteobacteria bacterium | reverse complement strand
AGCCGTCGACGTGGCGGATCTGCAACTGCACCTTTGGCTGCCTGTTCCAGCCGGTGTCCTCGCCCTTGAGATAGTGGCCGAAGAACTTCTTCTGCAGCTCGACGCCATAGTCGGTGTAGAACTCGGTCCAGTGCTCGATGCCGTGGACCTCGAGATACTTTTGCTTCGATTTCGAGCGCACGAAGCCTTCGAAATTGCCGCGCGGATGTAGGCCTTGGCCGCCCCAGTTGGCGGTCGAGAGGATCGGCACTTCGACCTTGTCCCAATCGGGCATGCGCGATTGCCAGTACTCGTCGGTATCGAGCTTGCGTTTCAGGTTCTCCTCGTAGAAATCCACGCGATTGCGGCCTAGCTCTTCCTCACTCAGTGTCGGCGGGCCGGACACCCAATGGCCGTTGAGCCGTGAGCGGTAGCCGTTCTCGCCCTTGCCGTGTTGCACCGAATAGACCTGGTGCAGCGGCCAGTCGTGAGAGAACCCGTTACAGAAAATGCCGCCATGGTGCGCCATGTCGCGGTAAAAATCTGCCGCGCCTTCCCAGGGGCAGATCGCCGCCAGGTGCTTGGGTTGCAACGCCGCGCACTGCCACTGGTTCTCGGCGTAGTAGGAGATGCCGTTGAGACCGACCTTGCCGTTCGACCATTCCTGCACGCCGGCCCAGTCGACGCAGATCGCCAGGTCCTGCGCTTCGCGCAGCGACCAGATATCGATCACGCCTGGCGAGCGTCCGGCGCCGCGCGAATCGACGCGGATGCAGACATAGCCGTCCGGCACCCATTTCTCCGGATCGACCACTTCCCAGTTCTGGTACTTGTTGGTCGAGTTGGCCGGCACGTCCGGATGCTCGGTGCACATCGTGTGCCATTGTTCGGTGTACAGGTCCTCGAAGTGGAGGAACTTGCCGTACGGGCCGTAGGTCATGATGACCGGGTATTTGCCGTCTTCGATCGGGCGGTAGACATCGCACCGCAGCACCACACCGTCATTCATCTTGATCGGCACGTCCCAGTCGATGCGCATGCCGTCCCAGATATTGGTCCAGGATTGCTTGTCGAGGTATTTGTTCTTTCGCTTGGCGTCTTTGGCGTAGACCTTTTTTGACTTTTCCACGTCTGTTTCCTCCCCGAGAGCTTTTCATTTTGAAAGTTGAATACCGCTGCCGTGCTCGGTGCGGTATGGCTGCGATGCCGCGAAGCTGTAGCTGCGTTGTAGTATAGTGAAAAGTCTCACTATCGTGGAAGGTTTCAGCGGCAAAGTTGTGATGGTGACGAGCGCGGCTGTTGTTGCGCCCGTTTACTTTTGCCTGCCATAGTCATCGCAAGAACAATTCAGACAGGGAGGACGAGATGACGCGTAATCAAAAGCTTGCTGTTAAATCGATAGCCGCGGCGGTCGCTTTCGCTTCGCTGGGCGGTGCCGCGTCGGCGCAAGAGACGATCAACGTTACGTTGCTCTCGGGTTTTCCACCGCCGGCGACGGTCGTTGGAGCGGTGATCGATACTTATGTACCGACGGTTGACGCAACGCTGAAAAAAACCGGCAACTACAAGATCAATTGGAACCTGGCGCACAGTGGCCAGATCGTGAAGCCGCGCGGCGAACTCGAAGGGCTCGAATCCGGCCTTGGCGACATCGCCCTCGTGGTCACGGCGTTCCATGCCGACAAGGTGCCGCTCTACGAACTCTCTTATAAGACACCTTTCACGACCAAGGACATGGATCTGGTCGCCCGCACAACCAAGAAGTTGGAAGAGACGTTCACGGCATACGCGGAGGGCTGGAAAAAATTTAATCAGATGAGTTTGTATCCCACCGGCTCGGTTGAAAACTACATTCTCATCTCGAAAGCACCGATCAAATCGTTGGCCGACATAAAGGGCCGCAAAGTCGGTGCGGCGGGTCCCAATCTCCCCTGGGTGCAGGCAGCGGGCGCGGCTGGTGTGCAGACCAACCTGGCTGATGCCTATAACAGCCTGTCGACCGGCATCTACGACAACATGGTTGTGTGGAAGCAGGCGATGGGTGCCTTCAAACTGTGCGAGCCGGCGCCGTTTATGATCGATCCTGGTCTTGGCGCTATCCAGAGTAACATCCTCAACGTCAATCTGGATTTCTTCGACGCGCTGCCGGAGGAAGTTCGCAACGCATTTATTGGCGCAGGCGAAGCCTGGCATGTCGATAACGTTGATCGGGTTGTCAACGGCGCGGCCGGCGGGTTGGCGCGGTGCGAAAAGGAGTTCGGCACCAAGGCGTCGGTGATGAGCGACGCCGAACGCAAGGAGTGGGCGATGATGATGCCCAACATCGCCAAAGAGTGGGCGGCGGCGCAGGACGCCAAAGGCCTGCCAGGAACAAAGGTACTTACCACCTACATGGACACCATGCGGGCAACCAACCAGCCGATGCTGCGGCAGTGGGATAAAGAGTAAACTTTAGTCTCTAGCCAAGTCCGGCAAAACGGGCCGCCGTCGTGCGGCCCGTTTTTTTGCCATGATTGGTTTGTTTATTTGATTTTGGCCGGCGCGGCGGGCCGCGGTAGGCTCACCGCGGTGCGAACCGGTCGGCAACGACCGTCACGAAAGGGAGCAAAGGGTAGTGAACAAACTCATGCGTCTGCTCGTTGTCGCGCTCACCGCGATAGGCCTGGCCAGCGTGCTTGCGCCGCCACCTGCGTTCGCGCAACTGGGCGATATTTTGCTGGCGCCGAAAACGCTCATCGATCGCGCGATCGAAGCCCGCAGCACCGACGACATCGCCACCGATAACCGCATCGTTGTCGACGTGAACAAGATCATGGTCCAGTTCGAGACCCTCAAAGCGTCGACGGAAATCTACGAGCAGCGCCTGCTTATAACCGGCATCTTCGACGACCAGAAAATGTTCGATGACTTCAACGCCAAGGTCCGCGAGGTCGAGGGGGTGAAGGAGCTCTATTGGCACGTCGTCTATTTGAGCGAGGAAGAACGGAAAAAGCGCGATGCGGAGCTGCTCGCCTGGAGCGATGTGCTGGTCCTCAATACCAAGGTTGGGCTCAATCTCATCGGCACGCGCGGCGTGGCCGATGTGAATTTCCGCACTGCCGTCGATTCTTTCGGCACCACGTATCTGCTGGGCCGGGCGCGCTCGCAGGAAGAACTCAACAAGGCGCTGAAAACGGTTGAGAAAACCGAAGGCGTCACCAAGGTGGTAAATTACGCGGTCGTCCGCCCGTGAAGTTACGCGTGGGCCGCGACGGCCGCCTTAGCCGTAAGCAGCCTCGACCAGTTTGCGGTGCGCTTGCAAACTGTCGGAAATCATCAGCGCCGTTTGCAGTGCATTGCGCCCGGTCGCGCCGTCGACCGGAACCGGCGTATTACCCTGCACAGCCTCTAGGAAGGCGGCGATTTCCAGCTCCAGGCTATCGGTTTCGGGATAGCTCCATTCGCTGCGATTGATTTTCGGCAGCTTCGAAGATCCCAGGGTTCCCTCCGCCGATAACCGCGCCATCGTCGATTCCTTGAAATCGATCGTGATGTAGCAGTCCGGCTGGAAGATGCGCATCTTGCGCTCCGTCTTCAGGCTGACCCGGCTCGCAGTGATCGTGGCGACGCAGCCATTGGCGAATTCGAGCCGCGCGTTGGCGATATCCTCCGATTCCGACAGAACCGGCGCGCCGATCGCCGAGACGGAAGTTACCGGCGCATCGACCAGCGCCAGGATCAAATCGATATCGTGGATCATCACATCGAGGATCACGTTGACGTCGGTGCCGCGCGACAGGAACGGCGCGATGCGGTGGCATTCGATGTAAAGCGGCCGCGTGACGTGTTCGGCCAGGGAGGTATAGACGCCGGAAAATCGTTCGATGTGGCCGACCTGAAGTAGCACCTCGTTGCGCTTAGCGATTTCGATAAGCTCGTTAGCGCTGTCGACGCTGTCGGTGATCGGTTTCTCGACCAGTACATGGATGCCCCGGTTGAGAAATTCCTGCGCCACCTCGAAATGGGCGTTGGTCGGCACCGCGATACTGACCGCGTCGACACGATCGAATAGCTTCCGGTAGTCGGCGATGGCCTCGGCCCCATATTCACTCGCAACCTCGTTCGCCCGTTCGACATCGATGTCGGCAACGGCGACAAGCTCGCTGTTTGCTAGGCGGGCGAACTTCTCGGCGTGAAATTTACCGAAATGGCCGACGCCGATGACCGCTGTGCGAATTGGTTGTGCCATATTTCGATCAAACCGGATTAATGACTGCGATTCCATGCAACGTTAGCGTCAATAAATCCATGCCGAGTGTTCCCGATCAATGATTTATATCACCGATGCATTACTGAGATTGGGCACAGGTGACGGCCCCGATCAGCTGCGCTCGCGCAACTCTTCGTTGTCGAACCCGTCGGGTTCCGGCGCGTTACTGCGGAAGGCGCAGGTGCCCGACGATGTGATCGGCGTACCGCCCCTGATGAGGGTTTCGGTGTAGCGGCCGCCGTTGTCGTCGGCCCGCATGACGGCGCCCGGCGCGAAGGCGACCTCGGTAGAGTTGGCTTTTGGCCGCACGGCGAGGATGTCGTAACTGACGCAGGTGTTTTGGTCGCACCGGCGATACACGTTCTCTTCGAAATCCACCAAGACTTGCGGCGCCGCTTGGTCGTCGGGCAGACATACCCAGCGACCTTGTTGCGCCGCCAGCGACGGCGCGGCCGCCGCCGCCACTGTTGCGGCGACCAGCAAGGCGAGCGATAGAAAGAACAAGCGCATGGCAGAAACGCTAGCACGGGCAGCGAGTTGAGGAAACGCGCGCGCCACCTGCGAAATTGCCTTTGGCGCCGTGTTGTCGGAATTATGCGTCGCGCTTGGGCCGCGCCGTGCCGCTATGCCGAAGTTGGCTTGTCGCCGTCTGAGGGCAGGGACAGAGCGATCTCGGGCGGTCCGTCGGCCGCGCTGGTTGCACCAGCAGTTGCGCCCGCGGCCGCCGGTTCGGGCCGCCGGCCGAACAGACGGCCGATGTTGCGGGCCAGCGCCTTGATGCCACGCCAGATCTTCGGCAACAGCCAGATCATCAGCAGGATGAACGCCGCCAGCAGCCCGATGAAGACCCAGGGGTGGTGCAGGGCGACCCACAAACCGCCGATCACGGCAAGGTCTTCGGCGATCGAGGCGGTCCAATTGGAAAAAGGCTCGGGCGAGGTATTGATAACCGCCCGCGAGCCAGCCTTGGTCGCATGGGTTGCCCCGGCCAGGGTACCGCCGACCAGCAGAGCGGCGAGTTCGGCGCCGGCGCCAACTTCGCCAACCGCGCCGGCGGCCAGCACCGCGCCGGCGGGAATACGGATGAAGGTGTGGATGCCATCCCAGCCGGTATCGACACCTGGCACCTTGTCGGCAAAAAACTCGACCATGTACATGAACCCGGCGGCGGCGATCACCAACGGGTTCTGCAGGATCAGCAGATCCGGCGGCAGATCGATGTTGCCGGTAGCGCCCAGAAGACCGAGCATGGCGACGGCGGCGTAGAGGTTGATGCCGCTAGCCCAGGCGATGCCCATTGACAGGGCAATGGTTTCAGCAATTCCCACAAGCTTCCCCGTTCACCGTTCGCGGTAGATTTTTATGTGGGAGGCGGCGCGCGCGATTACAACTGTTAGAGCCGTTGAACCCCTAGCAACTGAAAAGAAAAAATGGCGTGAAAACAGCTGATTACGCCGAGGTCTTCGCCTTAGACTTACGCCCCTTGAAAAGCCGCTGGATCATCGGTCCATAGGTTTCTTGGGCGCGAATGCGTTGCGCCTGGGTATTGGCGTGATGCTCGATCTGCGCTCCGGCCGGTCCCCCGCCGACATCGCAAATGCGGTCGATCAATTCGATCGCCTTGTTCCAATACCAGCCCGAATCTTCCGGTTCTATCGGGTGGCGGGCGAAGTCGGACAGTATCGACGCGCAGGAATTGGCGACCAGCTCGTCGCTGCCGCGCGCACAGGCGCGCAGCAAATAGCGCAAGTCGTTCAGCCGACCGCGATCAAGGCCGAGCGTCTGGGCTTCGCGCCGCAGCAGCGCGGCGAGCTCTTGCAGTTCATCGGGGTCGAAGGATTGCGAGCGAAGGCGCAGCTGTTCGGCGAGCGCGATCGGTACTTGCAGGCCGGCGTCCTGTGCCCGGCGCGGTAATACTTCGCTCAAGATCGCGTTGGTCAGCAGCCACGCGCGCTGCCGCGCCTTGCCGTCGCGGGTGCCAATGATACGCGGCGCGAAGGGCTTGAGCGTTTGCCGGGCGTCACAGTCGATCCCGTCGTTCACCTTGATCGCGAAAGTCGCGATCACGGGACAGGCGACCTTCGGCCGGTCGGTATGATCCTCGCCGGCCAGCAGCGCCACCAGCGACATGACGCACAGTTCATTTTCGCGGCGGTTGCCGACGCGCGGGACCAGCGAAATGCTGTCATAAAGGCGTTGGTGCGAGAAATCGGTTGTCATCGATCGCAATTCCGGTTGGCTATTCAAAATATGCCGCAGAACTTGGATAGACCTCAGGATAGTCCATCTGCCATGGCCGCGTCCAACGGTTCGGTCCATCGCCGGCCTTTGCAGTATCGGCGGCGCTCGCCGATAATCGGGGTGATTCGCAGCGAGGACCCGGATGACCGAAATCACGCGAAATGTCGCCAGAGCCAATGGTATCAACCTGCATTACCGCGAGGCTGGGCAGGGGCCGGCGATGATTCTGCTACACGGCTGGCCGCAAACCTCGTATTCGTGGCGCAAGGTCATTTCTCCGTTATCCGAGCGTTATCGCGTCGTTGCGCCCGATTTGCGCGGCCTGGGCGACTCCGACAAACCGCCCGGCGGTTACGACATGCGCACCGTCGCCACCGACATCCGCCAATTGGCCGCCGTATTGGGCCTCGACAGGCCTTATTTAGTCGGCGCCGACTGGGGTGGCTTAGTGGCCCGCCGCTACGCGCTCGACTGGCCGGGCGAGCTGGCGCGGATCGCCATCGTCGACATCGTGCCGCACGGGCAGATCTTCGCCAACTTCACGGTCGACTACGCCAAGGGCGCCTGGCACTATTTTTTCAACGCGGTACCGGACATGCCGGAGAACCTGGTCGCGCGCGACGTGCGTGGATTCTTGCAGGCGTTCTTTCGCCCGAAATACCACAATCCGGCCGATCTGGATGATGCCATCGACGAATATGTCCGTGCCTATTCCAAACCGGGCGCGCTGCGTGGCGGGTTCGCCTATTACAAGGCGATGTTCGAAGAAAACCGGCGACTCGACGAAGAGAGTTTAGGTAAGACCATACAGGATCCGATTCACTGCATTTGGGGCAACAGCGGCGGTATGGGCGGGCCCTTCGACGTGTTGGAAATGTGGCGGCCGGATGCGCCGCAGATCACCGGCCGCGGAATCGACAGGTGTGGGCACTATGTGCACGAAGAAGCGCCGGACATCTTGGTCGAGGAGCTGCTGGAATTTGACAAGGGTTGAGCGAGACGCCGTGCGCAGGACACGGCGCGAGGAAAGGTAATCGGATGGGCAAGTCCGGCGACCGCAAACGGTCGAAAAAGTCGAAGCGTTCGAAGCGGGAAAAGGCGCCGGAGGAGGCGCGGTTGACGGCTAGCGCCGCGCAACCCGAAGCGTCGCCGCAGCCCGCCGGACCAAGCGCCGACGCCGAACCGGCGCTGTCGGTGGACAGTCAAACCGTCGTGATCGAATTGCAGCGCACCGAACTCAGCCGGCTATTGCGCGAACAGCAACGCCTGAACGATCGGATCGATCAGTTGATGCGGCTGTACGAGCGCGAGCAAGTTCTGCGGCAGCAAATGCAGGAAGCCCTCGACAAACTCGCCGCGCAGCGCACCCTGCCGCGTCCTGAAAACGGCAACGGCGGCCAAGCTCGATTGATTGAACGGGTCAACCGCGCCGAGGGAAAATTTGCCGCCCTACAATCGGCCGTCGGGCTTTTGGTCGCAGCACTCGAGCGGCAGACGGCGGCTGCCCCTTAAGCGCGTTTCATGAGGCGCCGCGCCTAGTGTGCCATCAGCACCGGGATCTGCGCTTCGTTCAAAATGTGATTGGTGGCGCCGCCAAAAATCATCTGCCGTAGCCGGCTTTGCGTGTAGCCGCCTTTGATCAGCAAATCGGCGCCTAGTCTTTCCGACTCCTCGAGCATGACGACGCCGGCCGCAGCCGGCGAGCGTTTCCCCATGTTGCTTATGGCATCTGCATTCACGCCGTGGCGGCGCAGGCTGTTGGCGACTTCTTCGCCGCTGGGCCCCGGTACCAACGCGCCTTCGACGGTAAGCACCGTGACACGCTCGGCGCTTTGTAAGAACGGCATGGCGAAGGCCACCGCGCGCGCCGTTTCCGTACTGGCGTTCCACGCGACCACCACATTGCGGGCAAGCGCCTGCGGCGCGTTGGGCGGCGCAATCAGCACCGGCCGCCCCGACTCGAACAGCACGGTTTCCAGCGTATTCATCGCCGGGGTGAGGGCGCCCGGTGTCGGCCTGCCGACGACGATCAGATCGAAAATGCGGCCCCGCTGCCCGAACACGCCAATGCCTGGCGCTTCGTCCTCGATCCACCGCGCACACGGCCCCGCCGTGTTGGTACTCACCGCCACGGTCAAACCATTGTCGCGGACGAAAGCGTCGAACTGCTGCTGCAACCGGCGGCTGCGGGTTTCTTGCTCCTGCTCGAACTGCTCTTCTGTACCGGCGAGCGCGGCGACGCCGCCTTCGAATCCGACTGCAATCGCGCCGGCAAGCGAGGGCCTGATGCAGAGCCCCTCGATATAGCTTTCGAAGTGGCGCGCGACTAACAAGGTGGTCGCCAATACCGACGGCAGAACGTCGCTCTCCTCCAGCGGTACGAGTATCGATTTGTATCCCATTTGAGACCTGCCACCCCTGGTTTGGTCGAGCGTCTATAATGTCCTCTCGTCACACCGTAGGGCAAGCGTCGCTCGCGCCGGATCATCTAGCACTATGGTTGTAGCGGTAGTTGCCTCGGTGACGGCCTTCGGGTACATAACCGCCGTTCCGAAAAGGCGCGGCAGTGGCGGAACTGGTAGACGCGCAACGTTGAGGGCGTTGTGGGGGAAACCCCGTGGAGGTTCAAGTCCTCTCTGCCGCACCATCGGGTTGGTCCCGGAACGAACGCCATTCCGAAGTATGCCGCCCTTGATTGGCGGCGTTGGGTGGCGTATCAGGCGGGCCTTCCGTGTGCCGTGCGGCTGTGGCGGAATTGGTAGACGCGCTAGCTTCAGGTGCTAGTGGGCGCATGCCCGTGGAGGTTCGAGTCCTCTCAGCCGCACCACTCTCCCGACATTCAAATATCGGTGTGGCTTTGGTCTACCGAGATAACTTGTTGGTTTGCAACAAGTTAACCACTTTTGCATACGCTGAAAGCGATGCAATTTGCCATGGCGGGACGGGGCATTAAGACCTATATGATAAACGCGCCGGCGTGACGGCAGATGATACGGGTTACTGGCAATGGCAAGCCGAGACCATAAGCACCACCGATCTGGCCTGTGGGGCCGGCTGCGCGGCTATTTTCTCGCCGGTGTGTTGGTGGTGGCGCCGGTTGGTATCACCCTATGGCTGAGCTGGCTGGTGCTGACCTTTATCGACGCCCGCGTCACCCCGCTGATCCCGGCCGCCTATAACCCCAATACCTACGTGCCGTTCGGCATTCCCGGCCTCGGGGTGTTGGTCCTCATTTTTTTCATCACCCTCACCGGCGCGCTCACCCGGCTCCTGTTGGGGCGCTGGATCGTGCACGGCGGCGAACATCTGGTGAGCCGCATGCCGGTGGTGCGCAGCGTCTACAGTGCGACCAAGCAGATCGTCGAAACCGTGCTGGCCCATCAGTCCGAAGCTTTCCGGCAAGCGGTACTGTTCGAATATCCGCGCCGCGGCAGCTGGGCCATCGGCTTCGTCACCGGCAAGACAATCGGCGAAGTCCAGAACGTAACCGAGGACGAAGTGGTCAACGTCTTCCTGCCGACCACACCCAATCCGACGTCGGGCTATTTGCTGTTTCTGCCGCGCCGCGAATTGGTGGTGCTATCGATGACCGTGGAAGACGCTATCAAGATGGTTATTTCCGGCGGCATCGTCACGCCGCCGGATTTGCGCCCCGTCGAGCAGCAGGAAATCAAGCAGGTGGGCCGCGCCGACGGCGATACCCAGACAATCGGCCCCGGCAAGCCAGGCTCGGGCAAGACGGGCAAAGACCAGACCGAAAAAGAAACCGTCGACGCCGACTGAGATTATTAGCCGGCGCGTGCCAGGCGCACCGCGGCATCGCGCTCGAACAGGTAGAGCAGAACGCGCAAGGCTTCGCCGCGCTCGCTCTTCAGGGTCGGGTCGCGCTCGATGATCAATTTTGCGTCGTCGCGGGCGACCGCCAGCAGCTCGCTATGTTGTTCTAAATCTGCGAGGCGGAAATCGGGCAGGCCCGATTGGCGCGTGCCGAGCAGGTCGCCGGCGCCGCGCAGGCGCAAGTCTTCCTCGGCGATGCGAAAACCGTCGTCGGTCTCGCGCAGAATGGCGAGACGCGCGCGCGCGGTTTCACCGAGCTCGTCGGCATAAAGCAGCAGGCAAGTCGACGGTTTATCGCTGCGCCCGATGCGGCCGCGCAGCTGGTGCAATTGCGCGAGGCCGAACCGCTCGGCATGCTCGATCACCATCACCGTGGCGTCGGGCACGTCGACGCCGACTTCAATCACCGTCGTCGCTACCAGCAAATCGATCGGCGCCTCATCTTCGGCCGTGCCGGCAAACCGGTTCATCACCGCGTCTTTTTCGCGCGCGCCCAACCGCCCGTGCACCAGACCGACCCGCTCGCCGAAGATCTCTGATAGCGCCGTGTGGCGCGCCGTCGCCGCGGCAAGATCGATGGTCTCCGATTCCTCGACCAACGGACAAACCCAGAAGACCTTGGCGCCTTCGGCCAATTTGCGGCCGACGGCGGCGACCACCTCGTCGAGCCGGGTCAGAGGGATGGTGCGGGTATCGACCGGTAAGCGGCCCGCCGGCTTCTCGGTCAGCTGCGATTCGTCGAGGTCGCCATAGAAGGCAAGCATCAGCGTGCGCGGAATTGGCGTCGCCGTCATCAGCAACACGTCGGCGGCCGCGCCTTTGCCGGCGAGCAGCAAGCGCTGGTGAACGCCGAAGCGGTGCTGCTCGTCGACCACGGCGAGCGCCAGATCGCGGAAGGCAATGTCCTGCTGGAACAGCGCGTGGGTGCCGACGGCGATGGCGATCTCGCCGGCGGCTAGGCGGTCGAGGATTTGCTGCCGCGCCTTGCCCTTGTCGCGTCCGGTCAACAACGCCGCCGACACGCCGATCGCTTCGGCGAGTGGCGCGATCGTTGCGAAGTGCTGTTGCGCGAGAATTTCCGTCGGTGCCATTAAGGCAGCCTGCCGGCCTGCTTCGACCGCATTCAGCATCGCCATCAGCGCGACCACGGTTTTGCCGCTGCCGACGTCGCCTTGCAGCAGCCGCAGCATGCGGGTGTCTGATGCCATGTCGGCGATGATGTCGTCGATGGCGCGCTGTTGGCTCGCGGTCAGCTCGAACGGCAGGGCGGCGACCGCTTTCGCGCGCAGGGAGCCATCGCCAGCCGTCGGCTGTCCCAGCAGTCTGCGGGTGTTGGCGCGCACCAAGGCAATCGCCAACTGGCTGGCCAGGAGCTCGTCGTAGGCGAGGCGTTGGCGTGCGCCGTGGTTCGAATCCAAATCGGCGGTGTCGGCCGGCTCGTGGGCTTTGACGATCGCCTCATGCCAGCGCGGCCAACTGCGCTGCGCTGCCAGGGCCGGGTCGAGCCACTCCGGCAGCTCGGGCGCCCGGCCGACGGCCTCGATAATGGCGCGGCGCAACACGTTCTGGGTCAACCCTTCGGTGAGCGGGTAGGTCGGATGCACCTGCATCACTTGGGCGCGCTCGGCGACCGGCGCGACGATATCGGGGTGAGTCATCTGCAAGACGCCGTCGAACAACTCGATAGTGCCGCTGATGACCCGCTGCTCGCCGACCGGCAGCGTTTGTTGCAGGTAGTCGGCGCGGGCGTGAAAGTAGACCAGTTCGATCGCGCCGGTGTCGTCCGAGCACTGAATTTTATACGGGATGCGGCGGTTGGCGACCGGCGGTGGGCGATGGGCGTCGACATGGATGGTCACGGTTGCGATGCGCCCGGGTTCGGCCTTTCCCAGCAGCGGTGCGTAGCGGCGGTCGAGCAGGCCGGTCGGCAGGTGCCACAGCAGGTCGACGACATGGGATCCGGCGACGCGTTCGATCAACGCCCCGATACGCGGCCCGACCCCTTTGATCGAGGTGACCGGCGCGAACAGGGGAAACAGGATCTCGGGGCGCGTGCGGGCGGACAATGGATATGACCCGTGTGTCTGGGCTTCTGTGGCTGACAGCGTGGGGCAGGGGAGCTATATCCTACGGCAGTGCCGCGCCGCCGGCCAGATAGCGTCGCGCTGGGCAGCACGGCGCAGTAAAAATATCGGGAGTCGAAATCCGTGGAATCACGGGACGTCCGCCTCAAGCGTCTGCGCTACCGCAGCAGCTACACTGGGACCAAAGAAACCGACGTGCTGCTCGGGAAATTCGCCGCGCGCCATCTGGCCGCGTTGTCACCGCAACTGCTCGACGAATACGAGGCATTGATCGAGAACAGCGACCCCGACCTGTTCATGTGGATCAGCGGCCGCAAGCCGGTCCCGCCCGAGTGGGACACGGAGATCATGGCGCTGCTGAAAGACTTTAGAATCGGATAGCAATTTATTGTTTTTCAAAAGTAATCCTTTCGAGAAAGTCAAATCGGTAACGTTCACCGGCGTGCCCGACGGCTGCGATGCGCTGTTGTTGGCCGAGCTTGTGGCGCTGCTGCAAGACGGCACGCCGCAGACGATTTTGCACGTTGCCAGCGACGAGACGGCGATGGCGCGCACTGCCGAGGCGGTGCGCTTTTTCGACCCCAACGCCCAGGTGCTAACACTGCCGGCATGGGATTGTCTGCCCTACGACCGGGTACCGCCGCGCCACGACGTCATGGCGGCGCGCCTCGCCACATTGAGCGCGTTAGCGAGCGACGGCGACGACAAACCAGCGGCCTTGGTGGTTACCACCGCGAGCGCGGCGCTGCAGCGTATGCCGGCGCGGGATATCATCGCCGCCAATCATTTTTCGGCTCGCCCCGGCGACACCGTCGATTCCGACCGTCTCACTGCGTTTCTGGCCGAGAACGGTTATCTGCGCACCGACACCGTCCGCGAGCCCGGCGAATACGCCATCCGCGGCGGCATCATCGATATTTATCCGCCGGGCACCGACGAGCCGTTGCGCCTCGACCTGTTCGGCGATGTGCTGGAGGGCATTCGTGGTTTCGATGCGCTCAGCCAGCGCACCATCGGGACGCGTGAGAGTCTTAACCTAATTCCGGCCAGCGAAGTAATCCTGGCGGACGGCACCGCCGAGAAGTTTCGCAGCCGCTACCGGGAACTATTCGGCGCCGCGCGCAGCAACGATGCCCTCTACGCCGCCGTTAGCGCCGGCATGCGCCATCCCGGCATGGAGCACTGGCTGCCGCTGTTCTACGATTCCCTGGCGACGGTGTTCGATTATGTCGACGGCCCGGTCGTCATCGGCCTGCAAACCGATGCGGCGCTCAAGGCGCGCCACGAATTGATCGCCGATTATTACCAGGCGCGCGCCGCCTTCGCACCAGCGAGCCAGAAGGGGCAGCCGGCCGACGACGATTTCGTCTACAACCCGCTGCCGCCCGATGCGCTCTACCTGAGCGATGCGGAGTGGCAGGCCCGCATGGATCAACGCACTGTCGGCCGCTTCGACGCGTTTCGCGCGCCGGCGACGGCGCCCGACACCCTCGCCATCGACGGCCGCCGCGCGCACGATTTTGCCGAAGCGCGCAACCGGCCCGACGTCAATTTGTTCGACGCGCTCGGCCAGCGCATCGCCAACGACCGGGCGGACGGCCAGCGGGTGGCGATTGCCGCCTACAGCGCCGGCTCGTGCGACCGCATGGTGCAGCTGATGCACGATCATGGCATGGACGGCGCGCAAGCCGTCGAGACCTGGTCGCAAGTCGTTGGCGCCGCCGACGATCAATTGCCGGTATTCGTGCTTGGGCTCGATACCGGTTTTTCTGCCGCTGGTCTGACGATCTACACCGAGCAGGACGTCTTGGGCGACCGCCTCGTCCGCGGTGCCCGCCGCGCCCGCCGAGCGGAGAACTTCATCGCCGAAGTGTCCAGTTTGGCCGACGGCGATCTGGTCGTCCATATCGACCACGGTATCGGCCGGTTCGATGGACTCGAAACCCTGGAAATCGGCGGCGCGCCGCACGACTGCCTGCGCCTCCTCTATGCCAACGACGACAAGCTGTTTCTGCCGGTCGAAAACCTGGAATTGCTGTCGCGCTTCGGCTCGGAAGAAGCGACAGCGCAGCTCGACCGGCTCGGGGGCCTCGGCTGGCAGGCCCGCCGCGCCAAGGTCAAGGAGCGGATCAAGGAGATCGCCGGCGAGCTGTTGCGCATCGCCGCCGCCCGGCAATTGCGCGACGGCGCCAAATTGCCGGCGCCGCCGGGCCTCTACGAAGAGTTCTGCGCCCGCTTCCCGTTCACTGAAACCGACGATCAGGCGCGCGCCATCGACGAGACGATCGCCGCGCTGGCGAGCGGCCGGCCGATGGACCGGCTGGTGTGCGGTGACGTCGGCTTCGGTAAGACCGAGGTCGCGCTGCGCGCAGCGTTTGTGACGGCGCTGAACGGCCGCCAGGTCGCCATCGTCGCGCCGACCACGCTATTGGCGCGCCAGCACTACCAGACCTTCCGCGCGCGCTTCGCCGGGCTGCCGGTCGAGATTGGCCACTTGTCGCGCCTGGTCACCGGCCAGCAGGCGCGCGATGTGCGCGCCGGCATCGCCGATGGCCGCATCGACATCGTCATCGGCACCCATACCCTGTTGGGTAAGCGCATCAAGTTCCGCGATCTCGGCTTGGTCATCGTCGACGAAGAGCAGCATTTCGGGGTCGCCCAGAAAGAACATCTGAAAAAGCTGCGCGCCGAAGTGCATGTGCTGACCCTAACGGCTACGCCGATCCCGCGCACCTTGCAGCTGGCGT